>JAYUZN010000611.1:0-5044 GCA_043751755.1 Bacteroidota bacterium
ACAATTTTTGCCGTTTCTCTCGTTTTATTCGACATGCCTCTCTGCAAAGACATAATTGTGGCTACCATTTCTACGCTTACTTCTATTTGCTCCACAAAATCGGGTTCTGAAAGTAACATGTCTAAACCAAACCTGTCCATCGCGTCTTTTTGCATAACAGACACGACACTTGAAGGGAAAAACTTGCGAATGTCTCCCAGCCATCGGCTGATTTTCGGGCTGCTTCCGCCCAAACCGCCTCGTCTATCTGAAGATTCTTCATAGAGATTGTCTAAGGCTTCGCCCATGCCTTCATAATCTATGGCTTCGCCCTCCCCTTCTCCTTCGCCAGATTGTCCGTTTCCGCCCATCTTTACGGCGTTGTTTGGGTCAGATTGACCGCCCAGAATGAGTTTCCAACGTTTTTGAATGTCGTTCATGTTTTTCTCGCAGATTTTCGGATATTTAACCGCAGATTTTCGCAGATGAAAGCGGAAAGACAAAGGTAAGCATTTTTCGGCAATATATTAGGCTTTTTTACGATTAAAAATAGCTTTTCTTGTTTTTTGCCTATCAAAAAATACACGACCCTTTCATAGCCCCAAAATCGCTTCTGCCATTACATTCCAAGCATATTTTGCCTTTTCGCGGCGTACTCCTTCTGTAAAAATGGCTTCTTTTTCCCCTTCATAATAGGCTACAATCGCATCGGCAATCGCACTCGCAGAAACTTCGGTAACATAGCCGCAGACCTCGTTCGGCACAATTTCGGGCAAACCACCCACATTTGTAACAATCATCGGCTTTTCAAAATGATATGCCATTTGCGAAATCCCGCTTTGTGTAGCCGTTTTGTAGGGCTGAACCACCACATCTGCCGCAGAAAAATAGTATTTCACTTCTTCATTCGAGATAAAATCGGGCTTTTGAAGGACTACATTTTGTAAATTTCCTTCCACAATTTGTGCGTCATATTCTACTTTGTCGCCATAATATTCACCTGCAATGATTAATTTTATATTTTTTTCCCTAATTCTCTTATCTTTCATTGCTTCTAACAAAATGTCTAAGCCCTTGTATTTTCGGACAAAACCAAAGAAAAGCAAAATTTTGTCATTTTCCGCCACTGATAACCAAGCTCTTGCCTCCTTTTTGGGTACAATTTCCCCAAAATTATCATAAATAGGGTGCGGAATAAAACGGGTGTTTTGACTCTTAGTAAAGCCTTTTAATTCCTCCAAAACAGCTTTTGACATGGCAATAAAGCCATCGCAGGCATTGACAAAATATTGTGCAAAGAGCCTATCCCCTACCCTCTTTTCATGGGGAATTATATTGTCTATAATTGTTATAAACTTTGTATGTTTGTTTCGTTTTATCAAGCGGGCAATCGTGCCAAAAGCAGGTCCCATAAAAGGCAGCCAAAACTTACATAGCACAATATCAGGCTTTTCCTTGCTGATTTTGCGCCCTACTTTCCACCAATTCAAGGGGTTTATAGAATTGATGGCTTGTGTTATCTGCAAATCTTTTGGCGGTGGGTCAGCAGAAAATTGTGTTTTACCTGGAAATAAAAAAGAAGGATATTGTAAGGTAAAAGTATAAATATGGGTCTCGTGTCCCATGCGCGAAAATTCTTGCATGAGGCGTTCGTTATAAGAAGCGAGACCGCCACGAAAAGGATAGGCTGTGCCAAGTAGAAATATTTTCATGTGTTTTTTGCCACGAATTGCACGAATTTACACGAATTTGGGGTGTAAATCGATGGTTTTGTGTTTTTTGCCACGAATTACACGAATTTACACGAATTAAGGGCGTAAATGGGTGTTTGCCGAATTTAACTGATATTTTCAATTTTCAATTTTCAATTCCTTATCAAGCTTGTTTCTAAGATTTCTTTAAATTTTTGTAAAATAGCCACGATTTTTAACAATTCATCTCGCTCAGTTGCATCATACGATTTTGATACACAATAGTTTTTATCTTCCATTATAACAAAAGTCCATTGTTTCCCAATTACCTCGCAGCCATACAAAGGCTTAGAGGAAGTATTTTTGGCTTGCCCAATCAAAAAAGCCTCCAATAATTGCGCCATTGGTTCACCAGAAGGGTTAAGGTGGGGCTTGTATTCTTGAAAGTGAAAATAACAATCTTCCATAACATTCTTAAAACCCTTCGCCACCAAAAAATCTGCCCGAACCGATAACTTTGTTTTATTGACTGTAGCAGTCAATCTTTTTTCAAAAAAGCCCACATAACCTTTATTGTCCTTATTCATCAAACCGCTTAAGCGCAATACATTGCTAATGAAGTATATTTTCAAATCTTCTTCCGCCCAAAAAGCCATATTTTCGAAGCCATCTTCGTAAGTAGCTTCAAATAATTGTGATTCAAAGGAAGTAAAAACAGGGGATTCTGTGTTTAGCCATTGTTTCATACGGGGCGTTTGAATGCCAGCTATTTTTGTCAAGTGAAAATGAAGCATCAGTTCAGCTTCTTTCCATTCTTTTGAATCTGCCATATTTAAATCGTTTCTAAGGCGCAAAGGTACATAATATTTGGGAAAATATTTTTAGGAGGGGGTATTTTGTGTACAAGTTTTCCTAAAAATTAAAGCAGATTTTGGCAGAAAGATACATTTCGGCTATGCGAAGTGTCCAATCTGCAAAAATCTGCTTATATATATTTGCTATATTTTGTCTCAAATTACCGCATCATACGTATCGGGCAGCCCATACCTGCACCTGCTGAAGTCGGCGTTTGCCCTGCTAAAACCTGCTTCAAGGCATTTTCCAAAGACTTGCTATGCACCATATTTTCGTCTAAAGGGTTGTCGTCAATCTGTCCTTTATAGGCAATGTTATATTGTCCATTTGAAGGAGTTAAAATAAAAGCCTCTGGATTTTTGGTTGCATTGAACATCTTTGCGAGATTTTGGTCATGGTCTTTTACGTAAGAAAAATAGTAAATCGCTTTGGCACGCATGGCACTTTGGTCGTCATTCGGATTTATAGAGCCGTCATTGCTGTTGATTGCCAAAAAAGAAACCCCTTGACTTGTGTAGGCGTTGTAGAGTTGATTGAGGCGCTCGATATATTGTGTCGCAAATTTACAATGCGAACTCGTAAATACGACTACAATGGCTTTTTTGCCTGCTTGGTCAGAAAGCCTGAAATTTTCTATAGAGAAATTATTGACCATTTGCGCAAAGTTATACGCAGGAAAAAGCAACATACATAATGTTACAAAAAATATTTTTTTCATAATGAAGCGAATTAGAAGTATCGGTTGAAGAGAAAATGCTTGTATTCAATATAATACGCAAAATATTCAAAAAAGTTATAGGAAAGAAATTACCTTTTTTATAAGCGCGAGCGAGAAATAATCTAAACCTATATTTTGGATATATCTTATTGATTATGATAAACTTATATTAACTTTCAACTCTCAGCTTATAACTTTCAACTACTTATAAATGCAATCAAATGCTATGCCATGAAAATCTATTGCTTTCCATTTAGCGCATATTTTTGTCATCTGCGATAATTAGCTCAATTTCAGCCTTATCCGTCATGCCAACATGAGATACAAAACGCCCAGATTTATCGAATATCAAAGTAAGGGGAATTTGCCCGTCCCAATCGGGAAAATATTTACGAATATAGGTGTTTGCACTATCCTGCTCAAAAGTATAAGAAGTAAAATCCATATTTTGGGCTTGCAAAAAGTCATTCAAGCCTTTTGCCACCATTCCTGCCTCATCTAAAGACACAAAAGAGACTTCAATTTCGCTATTTTCTGCGTTTTTGAGGGCGATTAAATCGGGGATTTCTTTTATACAAGGCTTGCAATAAGTCGCGTAAAAGTTGATGAGATGATAGGGTTTTTGCGAAGTCTGCACCATTTCCGTTAAGGATTTAGCACTAAGTTCCTGCACTTTGATATCAGCAATTGAGGCTGCCGACTTGCGGCTGCTGCATCCCGCCAAAAGTATAAGTAAGAATAAAATCGGAAAAAATTTCATATACGATTTCGTAGTAACGTTCATAATTTTCGTATTGTACGTAACCAGAGACCTTTCCGTTCTGTTTTAGGGTAAAATCTTCGATATTTATGTGGATATTTTCGCGAAAATAAATCCCTCTCTTGCCATATACTTTAAATAAAGTTTCTTTTGCGCTCCAAATCAAGAAAAAAAGGTACATATTTTGGCTATTTTCAAAAGCAGCTAACTCATATTCGTCCATAAACATTTTCGCTGTTTCGGGCGAGCGTCTTTTCCTAAACATCTCAATATCAATGGCTACTTCTCCATTTTTGGAAGCTACGGCTGCTGCATAATGCGTAGAATGGGAATAAGAAATAAAATGAGAATTGTCCGAAAGATAGGGTTTTCCTTGCGAATTGTTCAGGGATTCGACTTTTCGGCGAATATTGAGCAACGTTTTCAGGCACAAACGACTCGAAAGCCATTCCAAGCGTTTTTGTGGGTGAATTATTTTTGCCAAATGCCGTTGCTCATTCTCGTAAAGATTGAGGGATTGCATATAATATTCTTCAGGCTCCTCGATGCGCCAAAGCCCTATTTGAATATCCGAAATATGTGATGCTATTGGAAGAAAAGGCATGTTGGGAAATGAAAAATGAAAAATGAAAAATAGCTTTAATCTGCGAAAATCTGCGGTTTAATTTGCGAAAATCTGCGTGCCAAAAATGACACATCTGCGTTATCTGCTTTCATCTGCGAAAATCTGCGTGCTAAAATTAAAACTCTTTTGCGACAACTCCAAATTTTTTTTTTAAAAAGCAAAAAATCTTACTTTTTTTGCATATCTCTATACATTATAACTTGTTTACGCATTTTTAACACAAATATTAGTTTTTATGCCCTATTTTGCCTTATTTTGCCCGCCAAATACCATTCCATTTTTATGGTTAAGGATGGGTGATAAATTTACAGAAACGGCAAATTTTTGGTCATGTGCCAAAGTGTAGACCTATTAATTGGTTGTTATAGAAATGATTTAGCCTAATTTTAATGACATTTTCCGCGCCCTTGTCCGAC
>JAYUZN010000612.1:0-2497 GCA_043751755.1 Bacteroidota bacterium
AGCACCCACTCGAAGGGTTGCTTACTCAAACGAATTTAGTTTCGCTGCCCTTCGAGTGGTCGGAGACCCTCGAAGCGGCTTTAACCTGAATAATTACGAAAATAGCTAATTATTGAGTATGTAACCAACATTTTACAAATATACAATACAATAGGCAGCCAATAACAAAAAATGTTTTTTATACTTTGAATGAGATAAATTTACCCCACTCAATGTCTTACCTTTTATGGAAAAAGCAAAGAAAAAACCTCTTAGGAAAATGTAACTTCTATTTTACCCCAACATCTTCCCAATTTTGAATATTTTATGAAAAAACAGCGATTTATAATTGTTATAAAATATTTTTCACCTTATTTATGGAAAAAATAACCAAAATCTCTCTTATATACTCAAACCATTTTTTAACGGAACAATCCTGTTCACAACCAAACAATCATTATGGTACAAGTTATTAGAGCCGATTTAGACGAAATCGTGTTTGAAAATCGAGAAAAACAGTATGGCGGATATGTTTTGCGCAAAAACTATCATAAATACCTTACTTTTGGGCTGCTTATTATGCTCACAATCACTGCATTAGGGGTGGCAGTGCCGTTTATTTATGCCCAAATGCAGCAAATATCAGGTATAGCGCGAGAAACAGACGGAGAGCATATATTTGAGAACTTGCCCAAAACAAAAGACAAGGAAAAGCTTCCCGAAGTTCTTCCCCCCCCGCCCCCGCCGCCGCCAGTAGTGGAAACGCCTCCTGCTGCACCTGAAATGATTGCGGAAGTAGCCGTAAAAACGCCTGTGCCTAAGCCTGTTGAGGAGGTAAAAACGGAGGAAACCATTCATAACATAGACGAAATGGACAATAAAGCCATTAGCCATCAGGACAAGGACGGCACAAATACAAGCAATGAAAATGCGGTCGCACTGCCTGACGGGGAGCCAAATGGAACGCGAAAAGAGCCGATTGTGATTCAGGAGCCGCCTGCAACGCCTAAGCCCAATGTGGAAACGCCCCAAGCGCAAAATACTGTCCCAGAGCCTTCTTCTACCATTTTTGTCGCTGCTTCTAAGCAACCCAAAGAGGTGAATTTGGGCGATATTCAAAAAATGGTGGAATATCCTGCTGTAGCCAGAGAAATGGGTTGGGAAGAAAAAGTGGTTTTTAGAGTGTTATTAGATGAAAATGGGAATTATGTGCGCCATATTGCGCCCAAAAACGCCAAACCCATTTTTGTCAAAGTGGTAGAAGAGCATATTAGCAAAGTGAAGTTTACGCCTGCTTTGCAAGGAAATACGCCCATAAAGTTTTGGGTAAATGTGCCGTTTAATTTTCAGCTGCAGTAAGCGTATTTTCACGTGTTTCACGCAGATTTTCGCAGATGATAGCAGATAACGCAGATAAAAAATACATCTGCCTTATCTGCTATTAAGAATGACTGAGAAATAAATTGAGAATATGTTTTTAGGGTAAAGCGTTCATTATTATGTGATTATACTAACTTTCAACTACTTATCTGCGTGCTAAAAACCAATCTTTTCCCTCTATCACCCTCGTTACCATCATGCTCGCCACATTGTCCCCAATCGAATTGACCATAGTCGCCGTAGGGTCCACCAAAGTCCCTATCAAAGTAACAATCGGCATGGCTTCTATTGGAAAACCATACAATTGAATGATAAGCACCTCGCCAATATAGCCCCCGCCCGGGATTCCGCTCATTACCGTTCCACTCAATAAAGCTACTCCTACAGCCGTTGCAATGGTGGCAGGGTCAGAAAAATCTCGCCCATACAAGCCAAAAAGCAAGGCAATTTTGAGAATCGCAGAAAGGCAGGAACCGTCCATATGTATGGTTGCGCCAATGGGAATCACCATTTCGCTAATGTCTCTCGGAACCCCCGTTTTGTTTGCTGCTTCCAAATTGACGGGAATCGTAGCCATGCTACTCCCCGTTCCCAAAGCGACCAAAGTAGCGGGCAGAATATTTTTCCAAAAGGTTTTCATGCCCTCAATTCCTGCAGCCCATATCGCATACAAAGTGAAGGCTATGAAGAAATACAAGATAGAAATGGGATAGTACAAAGCCATTGCGCGCGCCAATGAGCCTGCCAAATCGGGTCCAAATACGCCAATAAGATAGGCAAAATAAGCGGCAAGTCCCACAGGGGCAAAGTACATAACAAGGTGTATCAGCTTGAGCATCACCTCATTGGCAGAAGCAAGGAATTTGCCAAAATCTTTGCCTTTTTCGCCAGCCATTTGGGTAGCAAGCCCTGTAAAAACCGCAAAAATGATGATTGCCAGCATGTTTTTCTTAGAAAATAAGCCGTTAAAATCATTGGTTGTGAGCGTTTCAACTATTTTTTGGGAAATGGAAGAAGCGGCTATTTTGTCGGGTGCGGGCAAAGAAATATGCAAGCCTTCGGCAGGCGGAAAAATATTTACGCCAATAACCATTATCAAAGAGGCAATAATGCCTGTTAGGGTAAAAACCGCTAACAT
>JAYUZN010000613.1:0-16620 GCA_043751755.1 Bacteroidota bacterium
GCATTTGCCCCCCCGCCCCCCTGAAGGGGGGAGAAAGGCTTTACCCCCCTTTAGGGGGGCAGGGGGGCAAATGACAAACTGTTAAGTTATTTAATTTTCTTTCCTTACTCATACTTAATTCGGGTTAATTCGGGTAATTAGTAGCAAAATATGTAAGCCCTGTTTATGAGAAAGTCCGGCTCATAAGCCCCAGAAAAATATTTTTTCACTTTTTTGCTACAACTTTGCGATTTTTTTTTTATCATTGTACTGAATTTGAAAATGTGTGTTATTTTTCCATTCCAAAAACACACCTTTTGCAACCAAAAAAGTCATAATAGCTTGAATACTCATTTATTAAGATTTTTTTAATTCCTACCACTTAATTTTCAATTTTCAATGTATATGTTCAAACCTTCTTTTTGGAAAAATCTATTTTCCTTCGTACTATTGCTAAGTGTCCTGACTGTAGTAAGTGCGCAAATTGAGTTTATTCACGACAAATCGTGGGAGGAAATCACGAAAATGGCGCAGAAGCAAAAGAAAATAATCTTTGTAGATGCCTACACAGATTGGTGTGGTCCCTGCAAGGCGATGTCGCTGCAAACCTTTTCGGACAATGTGCTGGGCAGCTATTTCAACACCAATTTTATAAATGTAAAATTGGACATGGAAAAAGGTGAAGGCAAGGATTTTGCTGCTACTTACAGGGTAAATGCCTATCCGTCCCTCCTTTTTATTGACCCCACAAATGGAGACGTGGTTCACAAAGTACTGGGGTTTCAGAACGCACCTACTTTTTTGGAGCAAGGAAAAACCGCCGCAGGCAAAAATAAAATGACGGCAAAGCCCACAAAAGGGACAAAAGCCACAAAGCCCAAAAAAGAAAAGAAACCCAAAAAGGAAAAGAAAAAATCGGCGGAGTAACCGAACTATAGCTATACCGTAACTGCCATTTTTCAAATGGCAGTGCTTTTTTATTCTGCCATTTTTCAGAAAACGGCAGCTACGTAAAACGAACAAACATGGCTTATGAACGTTTAAAACAGGCTTTTGCGAAACGTGTCGCAAGCATATCCTATATTCGCCGTAGCTGGAGCTATCGGGCAAAACGCTACTGGGATAACCTTTTTTATGCTTTTCCCATTCGGCTCATCGCCCTACAATTGCGGCAATACCCGCTATTAGTGGGGGCATGGCTGCTTATTTTTGGCGTTATATCAGGCGCAATAGGAGGCGGTCTGGGGGCGCGCTATCAGCTATTAGAGCCAGAATATATGGGAAAAGTGGGTTTTATGAGCTTTTTCATGGTCGGAGCAGGAATGGGCGCGTTTATTTTTTCCTATATCATTACGCTTTATATAAATGTAAGCAACAAATTTCATTTTTTAGTATTGCGGCAGAAGCCTTTTTTCACCTTAGCCCTCAACAATTTTCCTGTGTTATTGAGCTTTTTTTTCCTCTATATTTGGCTATTTATGAAATATGAGATGGAAGAGCATGGCGGCTTGTCTATGATAGTCGTAGAGAGAGTTGCGGGATTTTTGGTAGGACTTTTGTCAGTTTTTTTCCTCCTATCAGGGGCATTTTTTGCTTCTACCAAAAATTTATTTCAATATTTTGGCGAAACCATTCAACAAGAACTCGCTAAAACACAGAAATTGAGGGGCTTACGCTTTTTGCTGGCAAAGGCACATGAGAGTGATTATCGGGTTTCCTATTATTTCGCTTTGCGCTCCTTTACGTTTAGGCGAGTAGAAAAAACAGAACATATAGATAGCCACAAAATTTTCAAAGTTTTGAACCAAAATCATGGAAATATGCTCCTGCTCATGGTGTTATTTCTGCTCTTAATCATGGGGTTAGGCTATTTCAACGACAATGCTGCCTGTCAATTACCTACCGCCGCAAGTGCTTTGTTAGGCATATCTTTGACTTTGCTCATTGGCGGAACGCTCACTTTTTGGATTAGAAAAATGGGCTTTTTCACGATTCTTATTTTCGGTGCTTTGATATATGTCTTCAATACTTGGGATATTTTGATAGAAAGAAATTGCGCTTTTGGCATGAACTACCAAAAACCTGCCACTTATACCTGGCAGAATATCAATACTTTATGCACAGCTGCCACCCTTTCTGCGGACAAAAAAGAGACCTTAGAAATCTTGAATAAATGGAAAAAACGTTATCAAGAAAAGTACGGAAAAGATAAATTACCCAAAGCGATATTTCTCTGTACAACAGGCGGTGGCAGTCGAGCGGCTTTGTGGACAGGGGCAACTTTAGAAAAAATAGACTCTGTTTCGCACGGAAAATGGATAGACGAAACCTGCCTTATGACGGGCGCATCAGGCGGCATGATAGGCATGGCATACATGCGTGAGTGGATATTGCGCTTGCGAAAAGGAGAGATTTCGGCACTTCCACACGCCAAAATCAAAGAAAACTTAGGAAAAGATTTGCTTAATCGGGCTTTTTTTCAAGCAATGACTGATGCTTTTCTCCCAAATATGCGTGTTAGAGATGGGAAAAATGTGTATGACCGAGAAAAAGGCTATGCTTTCGACCAACAAATGTCCGAAAACCTGCCCGAACTTGCGGGAAAAAGGCTGGGAGATTATCGAAAAGCCGAGCAAAATGCAGAAATCCCGCCCCTCATTATAACGCCTACGATTGTGAATCAAGGCAAGACTTTGTACATTTCGCCTTTGAACATGTCTTTTTTGGTGAAACCCGACACTTTATTAGGCAATTATGTAACCAAAGTTCCGGGCATAGAATACAGACGCTTTTTTGCCGAAAATGCCCCTGACAGCCTTTGGCTTGTTACGGCTTTGCGCATGAATGCCACTTTTCCCTACATTTTGCCCTTAGTTTCTATGCCAAGCGACCCCGAAATGAAGATGATGGACGCAGGAGCAAGGGACAATTTTGGCATTAGTACAGCCGTAAAATACCTCTACGAATTTCGCGAATGGTTTGCCGAAAACACTTCCGAAGTGGTATTTATAACCATTCGAGACTGCGAAAAGGAGGATAAAATTGGAGACGTGCGCATAGAAGGTTTCATCGGCAAAGCCCTTAGCCCTATCAATGGGGGAGTTTATTCGTTTATGCAGCAAAATGACGAGGCAATGGATTATTTGTTAGCCCATGTTCCGGATTGGTATGCCGCTAACATGTCGGTTTTTTCTATAGAATACCCCCTCAATGCCCTCAAAAATCATGCGTCTCTCAGCCTTCACCTCACCGAAAGAGAAAAACGGGAGTTGGTGGGCGAGTTGAATAATGCAAAAAACAAGGGGATTTTGCGCAATATTGGGAAAATGTACCCGTAGCATGTACCCGTATTTGCCATTTTCTACATGGCAAAACAGTTACGGTTTTGCGCCCAACCACTCCAATTCCATTGGCACAAAATAAATAGCTCTTTCTTGCAAAATAGCTAAAATCGGCATATTTAACATTCTACAATAGTCTTTTTCTGTAGTCAAAAGCGAGACATTTGCAGGCATTTTGGCTATATCTTCTATTGTATAAAAATGGTGGTCAGCAAAAGGGAAAAAATCCAATACTTTCACGCCTTCGGATTCGAGTTGTGTACGGAAAAAATCAGGATTGCCAATACCTGCAAACGCTATGACTTCCATGTTTTGTAGGTTTTTTGATTCTTCGGAAAAAAAATGCCTTGCTTTACCCAACTTGGGGCAGCAAAAAAACAGTTTTGTATGTCCAGCCAAATAAGGGGCAAATTTTTCTTGGAGCAAAGGGATTTTTGAGGAGTCTTTCAATTTGTTAATGATAACAGTATCAGCCCTTTGCAACGCAGAAAGCGGCTCTCGCAAATTACCACTTGGCAGCATGTTATCCTCAAAAGGCAATTTTTGCGCATCTATTACGACTATATCTTCATCTCTATAAATACGAAAATGCTGAAAAGCGTCATCTAAGATAAGTACTTCAAAATCAGCGATTTCTTTCATTTTTTTTGCCCCAAAAACCCTGTTTTCACAGACTGCTACCAAGCAATTTGGGAAACGTTTTGCCACCATCAACGCCTCTTCTCCAAAGTCAAACGCATTGCCATTTCTGGGAATTACCTGCAAAAAGCCTGTTGTTTTCCGCCCATAACCCCGACTCAAATAAGCTACTTTTTTGCCTTGTTGCAGATATTTTTCCATCAAATAAAGAGAAACAGGGGTTTTGCCTGTTCCGCCCGTAGAAATATTGCCTACAGAAAGGGTGTAGGCTTCGGCATTGTGAAGGCTGAAAATGCCTGTTTCGTATAAATATTGTCGCAGCCATACGAAGGCGCGGAAAATGCCGAAGTCGTGAGTCATGAGGTTTGCGACTCCTTTCCGCTCCCGTCTCCGATTCTCAAAATCAAAATCTCTGCAATCAAAAATAACAAGGCAAGAAAGATAAAATATTTCCAAAGCGGCGTACCTTCTTTTTCGACTGTTATCGTACTTGTGATGGCATGGGGTTCTGGGGCGAGAACTTGCACCTGCGACAAGCCTTTTTTTGCCAAATCGCTGGCTAAGTCGCTTTTTGTGGTAAAAGCCAACTTCGATTCTTGGTCAGAAATATTGAAAGAAACGCGGTCAAGCTGGGTTTCGCCTTGCATAATCCGATAATTTCCCTCTTTCATGTCCAATTTATCAAATCCTAACATGGTGGCTTCGGACTGCACATATTGTTCAGGAATGTATTGCAAGTCCTTGTCGCCTATGAGTTTTATGAGGTCTTGTTTCGTGGTTTGAACGGGCATAGGCGTGTATTTGCCCAATTCTTGATTGTTGGCGGAGGCTTGTGTGCGGCTCATCATTTGCGTAGCGCGATACATGACAGGCGCAAACAGGGTTTTTACATGCAAATCGCTCCATGCATCTCCTGCAAAAAGCGACCACAAAAATAGCCTTCCTTTGCCAACAATCGCTTCTGTGAGAATGGAATTTCCATTTTCCATAGAGATAACTTTGCCCTGAACTGCGCCGCTTCCTGCCTGAAACGGGTAATATTTGAAGACCATAGGCGCGTCAAACTCCTGTGTACGCTGGTTTGGGGCAAAAACACCTTCAAATAATACGTGTTTCAAATCGGCTTGTGAGGCTTTTGTGCCTGTTTGCGAAGAAACGAGGTTGTCAAATTTGCCTACGCCTATGCCTTGCAAAAAGGAATTTATATTAGTAAGGTTGGCATTTGAACCGGGAAAAATCATCACTCCGCCGCCTGCTTTTAGAAACGTACCGACTTGCTCCGAAAGTCCCGAACTTACATCTGTCAAGCCCGAAATGACTACAGAACGATAATCGGAAAATTGAACAGTAGAAATAGCTTTTTCGGAAATAAAAGTAGGTTCAAACTGCTTGAACAAGTCTTGATACAAGATATGCACGCCATTTGAACGCTCGCCTTCGACTATCAAAATCTTCTCTTTTTCGGGAACATAAAAGGAAAAATAGCGTTTGTTGTCAAACTCAATCGGATAATCGTCCAACTCTATATAGCCTGACTGCCAGCCCGAAGCTGTAGGGCTAAAGGCAATATCTACGGCTTGTGAAGATTTTGCAGCGATATTTGGGGCAGCAAGTGCGGCTACTTTTCCTTCTATCAATACCCTGATTCCCAACTCTTTTACCTCATTTTCGCCATCATTTACTAAGGTAAAAGAGAGTTTTACAGGCTTGTTTTTTTCGATAATTTGCGAACTGATTTTGTGCGAAGTGAGGTAAACATTTTTTTGCTCTCTGGTCGCCAAAGGCACAAATTTTATCAATAAAGAAGTGTCTGAAGCCAATTTTATCTGCCCTGTATCGGACATGACAGAGGAGGATTGAAAATCGCTTAGAAAATATACTTCTCTAATAACATTATTAGAACGGTCAAAGATTTTGCTCAAATGGTTGAGGATTTCATTTTCTGGGCAGATTCTTTGCTGAATTTTGACATTTGGCAGTTCCTCTAACACTTCCTCTCTTTCGCCAAAATTGTGTTTATACCGCATTCCGCCCGTAGTCATCAAGAGAAATTCGTCCTGTGGCGTGTAGGTATTTGTGATGCTGCGCGTGAGGGAAATCGCTTGTTGCAAATATGCCCCTTTTTCATTGCCCGCCGTCATAGAATAAGAATTGTCTATAACAATGGCTACAGAGCGATTTCCCCGTAGCATTTTGGTATTTTGAGAAACCCAAACAGGCGTAGCAAATGCCAAAACAGCCGCTACAATCGCCAAAATGCGGGCAGCAAGTAGGAGCCACTGCCGCAGTTTGATGCGGCGCGTTACGTTTTTCTTGACCTCTTTTACAAACTCAATATTGCTAAACAAGATGAGTTTGGGGCGTTGCAAGTTGAAAAAATGGATAATTATCGGCACAGCAATCGCTGTTAGCCCCCATAATATCGTAGGATGTAGAAAATTCATGTAAGGAATGGATAGTTGAAAATTAGCTTAGATACATAATAATCAACTATTGACTGTTTAAGTGTTTGTATAGTTTATGATTCCATTATAAACTGAATATCCGCCACATTAAAAACCTCAAAAAAATTATTTATCTTAATCTTTTTTTGAGTTCCAACAAATTTTTTTATGTGTTTGATTTCTAATGCTTTAAGGAATGAAATTAGCTCTTTGTATTGCGAATCAAAGTTCATATCGGCTATGGTTTTGTAATAGCTATTGTATGTCTTTATCTCTTCTATCTCTATCTCCTCCTCTTTATCATCTTCTAATAACTCATTGGAAACAAGGTAGCTTGTGTAAATGCGATTGACATGATGAGCAGCTTCTGTATAAACCTCAAAATATTGGCGCAAACTTTTTAGCCAAATTGTCTGCAAATATTCGTCCGGTTTGGGCAAATACTTCACCGACCAATCTACTGATAATGCGCCTTCTATATGCCCTCCAATAAAACCAATTGACCAACCTTTAATCTTTCTATCTTCCTCATATTCCTCTCTTAATAGACTATCAATAGCACTTTCAAAATGACTTATTATACTTTGAATAAGGCTTTGTTCATTGATAATTTCGACTGAATCATTAGGAAATGCCAATTGGGCCTCCTTTGTCCACAATCGAAATAAGGTTAAGGCTTTTTCCGAAAAACGTTCAATTTGAACAATCCTGTCTTTCATTTCCTTTGCCCATTTTGGGTTATAGTCTGTGTGCATTATATTGATAATTTGTGTTATTTTTCTATATCAGCCTTTAGCTTGAAAGACAAAATGTCATACCTTTGGTGCGAAATAGCTAAAATATGGGATTTTGCTAATTTTCCATTCGATTTACAAGGGCTTCAATATTCGCTTTTAAGCCTTTGAGAATACGGAAAATGTCAAAAATATCTTCGTCATCTGCTTTGTAGAACTTACTAAGGCTATAGTTTTTCCCTTCTAACAAAATAAAACGCCAAAATTTTCCGATAACATAACAGCCATATATCGGGTTGTCATTCTCATTTTTTGCTTGAGCAGCCATCATAGCAATAAGGCACTGACCTTTAGGGTCACCGCCAGGGTCGGTTTGCTTTTTGTATTCACTTAGGCAGAAAAAAGGTTTTTTTGGATTGCGAAAACCAGTAGCAATCATGCCATCTACCCGCCCTACAAGCTCATAATCGCCTATATCTGCTTTCATTTCTCGTTCCAAAAAATACGCAAATTTATCATTGTCAAAGTCTGCAAACATAAATATAGGGCTAATGAACTTGTTTTCCAACTCTACTTCATTCCATTCATCACCGCCTAAAAGTAGTTTAGACTGGAAATGTAATAAGTTTTTTTGTTCATGCTCATTTTGCTCATATTTATATGATAACCAATGAGTTAGGGCGTTAGAATTGTTCATTTGGATAGTTCCAAATGCCTCATCTATTTTGTCAAGTGTCCAATCGCTGAAATTACTTTTTTGCATAATTAGGAATTGTTGTCATTTTGCCACAAAAATACACAAAAAAGGGATTGCTTGCAAAGAAATTAATTTGCGCTTTGTTCTGCCAAAAAACGTAATATTGCGGCTTGCCCTTCCTGTTATTTTTCCATGTCAGCCTTTACATTCAAGACAAATTCAAGGCTAATTTCAAAGTCTTCTGCTATTTCTTCATGACTTAATTTCCCCCTTTTAAGGGCTTTTTGTATGCCTTCAATCAATACTTCTCCTCTCAATTCTTCTTTGACTTCGCCTCTCAATTCTTCTTTGACTTCTCCTCTCAATTCCTCTTTGACTTCGCCTCTCAATTCCTCTTTGACGAATTCTCTTGCGTCCTCTTTTATTTCGTCTTGATATATCTCCTGCATCTCGCGCCTTGCCTGCTTCCATAGCCCTTCTACATAGCGATTTACTTGCTGAATGACCTCATCTTCACTTTCTAGGTACTTCAAATCATTGGCATCTAAGGCGTTTTTGAGAATCACTTTCATGATGTCTTTAAAGATTTCCTCCTCCACATAATCCTGAAAATCTTCGGCATCATTTTCCTTATTTTTGGTTTTTTCGGCAAAAGAAAACCATTTTTTGTACTTTGTGAGCTTTTCATCTTTCACAATATTGTGCTGAAACATGAAAATAAGCCTGTTTTGCTGCAAAAAAAGAAGGTCTTTATGCTTATTCCCCAAATTTTGAAGCACTATTTTCCGCTTTTCTTGCAAGTCTGCCAAGTCATTTGATTCCCAAAGTTCCTGATTATTGATAAAATTCAAGGCACTTTCTGGCGCATTTGTATAGGCTACATAGTTGTCTGTGAACTCCAACGAATCATCTACCATCCAAACCAAAGTCAAAACAGGCTCAACATATTGGTAATCGCTGTTTTTGGCACGCGCATCTTCTAAGGCAGCCATCAGCCGCTTTATGGGCAAATCCTCCAGCTGCAAAGCCGTAGCCGCACAATGATACAAATAAAAACGTTTTACAACATCTGGCTTATACCATTGCTGCATGTCGATAATAATATACGAACCCGCAATCTTGCAACGAAAGTCCACTTCAATTTTCATGGCACTATTCGTCAGCAGATGTGTTCGCTCTAACAAGGTAATCTCTTCGATTTCTACACCCAGAAAATCCTCCAAAAATGCCTTCGCAATGTGCGTATGCGAAAACACTTTTTTAAAAAATCGGTCGTAGTTTAAGGGGGCTAAGTACATGAGAAATTGAAAAAATGAGAATAGATAATGCTGTTATTATTTTTTTTTGCAAAAGTTTATTTTGTCATTATATTCTATTTACAAGGGCTTCAATATTGGCTTTTAAGCCTTTGAGAATACGGAAAATGTCAAAAATTTGTTCGTCATCTGCTTTGTAGAAGTTGCTAAGGCTATAAGTTTTCCCTTCTAACAAAATAAACCGCCAAAATTTCCCAATAACATAACAGCCATAAATCGGATTGTTATTTTCGTTTTTAACTTGAGATGCCATCATTGCAATCAAGCATTGCCCTTGCGGTTCGCCGTCAGGGTTTGTTTGTTTTTTATACTCATTTAGGCAGAAAAAAGGCTTTTTCGGGTTACGAAAACCTGTGGCAATCATGCCGTCTATACGCCCAGAAATCTCATATTCTCCTATCTCTACCTTCATATCTCTTTCCAAAAAATAGGCAAATTTGCGATTATCAAAGTCCGAAAACATAAATACAGGACTAATAAACTTATTTTCTAATTCTACCTCATTCCAACTATCCCCTCCTAAGAGCAGTTTAGATTGTAAATGAAGTAAATAGGTTTTTTCGTATTCATTGGCTTCATATTTATAGGATAACCAATCTGTTAAAGCCACAGAATCGTCCATTTGGATAGTTCCAAATGCGTCATCTATTTTGTCAAGCGTCCATTCGCTGAAATTACTTTTTTGCATAATTTTGAATTATTGTCATTTTGCCCCAAAAATACACAAAAAAGAGATTGCTTGCGAGAAAATCTTAAGTCTTACTATCCTCATTGCTTATCAGCTTAAAAGTGCGTGTAATGCTGTCCATTTTTTGATATACAGCACAGCCTTCTTCGTAGGGCATCCACATCACTAACTGGAAAAAATGCGTTTTACTTTCCAAAATAGTTACTCTATATAACAATTCGTAAGATTCTTCCTGAATCGTTGTATGCACTTGATAGTCGCCTTCTTGAATTTTGAGTCCGTCTTGCTTGCGGGTAACGCCTTGCAAAAACAGCTTTGATTCTGCTTCGGAAAGGACTGCTGCCTCCGCAAATTTGTAATAATCGGGCAAAGAAACTGCTTTTGGGCTGCCTGTACCAAAATTAGACTTCGCATCTTCCACGCAGATGAGGTACCAATGCGTGGTTTTGTCGGCATATTGCAGCTCGGCAGATTCGTGCATGTCATACGTTGGCTCAAATCTTGCAGGAAGCTCCAAAGTATAGAGATTACGGATTGCCACAAGTTGGTGGGTGGGCAAAGTCTCTTTTTTGCAGGAAACTAAGCCCACAAATACACAAAGAATAAAAATATAAATGCTGTTTTTCACGCAGAAAATAGGAAAAATATGAGATTAATTTTCAGGAAATAAAAAACATAAAATATTCATTATCAATAAGATATATTTATACTTAAAAATACATTCCTATTTCTTTCATATTTTATTTGTATAGTCCCAAAAAAAGGTATTAAATTTAAGCCGTAAATGTAGCTACATACAGTTAGCAGTCATCAGTTAGCAGTGAACAGTTGGGATACGTAATAAGTAGTTGAAAATTATAAGTTGAGAGTTGAAAGTTAATGTAAGTTTGTCATAATCAATAAGATGTATTGAAAATATATGTTTAGATTATTTCTCACTCGTACTTAAGACTTATTTTAACTATTTTCAACAATTAAAAGTATCAATATATCAGAGAACCACAAATAACTGATGACTGCTAACTGTTCTGCAAATAAACGCAGATTCTCAGACATAAGCGGTTTTATTTTTCATTTTTATCATAAATTTTTATTTTTATACATGAAAAGAATCATTCTTCCAGATGAAAAACTCAATTCCTTAGCGGACGAACTCGCACAAAAATTGTACGAAAGTCGTTATTTCGCTAATGGAGTGATTAAGGGTGAGGAACTCAAGACCTGTACCCCCTACGCGCAGATTAATAAATTTTTGTTATTTCAACTTTTTCAAGTGCTTACGCAGCAAATGCAAAGATTGAAGCACAATTATTTTGATTTTGACGAGGCTGATGTACAAGGATTGATGACGCAATTGCAAAATCAGTTGTCGCGGCATATAAAGATTTCGCAAGAAGATTTCCGTCCTTTGCTGCAAAAAGCAGTCTATAACAATCTAAAACTCATTTTAGACCCTATAGATACTTTGGGCAATTTTTTCTTTCACAATCAAGACAAAGTTTCTTTGGAGACTTACGAAAAGTACGCACCCTTTTTCACAGATTTTGATTTTGCGGTAAATAGCATTTTGCGCTATCATCAAAAAAATACCATGAAGGTGGTGGAAAAGGATATTTTCTTTGTAAAACTGCATAGAGTTGTTGCGATTTTCAACAGTTCGGGCGAAAAAGACATAGAAGCCTATAGAAATGACATTTTTCAGCGGCTAACGGGCAAAAATATTCAAGATGTGGTAGCAGAAGCGCAGCAAGATGCGGAGGAAAAACGCCTTGCGGAGTTGCGGACAGAGGAGGAAAAAATGCAAGCAATTGCGGAGGAAAAACGCCGTCTTGAAGAGTCCGAAAATCAACGTTTATCTGCCGAAAAAGCCGCACAAGAAGCGCGAGTAGCCGAAGAAGAAGCCCGCAAAAAGGCGGAAGAAGACAGAATTACGGCAGAGGTAGAACGTTTGCGCAAAGAAGAGGAGGAAAAACGCATGGCAGAATTGAGCCTCTTTGATACACTGACAAAGCCTGAAGCCTTCTTTGAAATTTCGGACGAAGGGGACGCTGAAACCAAAATCGAAGATGAAGTAATTGAGATAGGCGCAGATTTTAAGGCTTCGCTCGAAACCGAAAAGCCAGCAGACGTTGCAGAGGAACCTCGTTCTGTGGTGTTTGAATTGGAAGATGATGAACCAATTGTGGCAGAAGTTCCTGTTCCTGAAGTCGTTTTACCTGAAGGGGAAATTCCTGCGGCAGAAATAAATATTCCCGAAGTGGTTTTACCCGAAGTGGAAGTTCCTGCGGCAGAAATAAATGTGCCAGAAGTGGTTTTACCTGAAGTGGAAGTTCCTGCGGCAGAAATAAATGTGCCAGAAGTGGTTTTACCAGAAGTAGAAATTCCTGCGGCAGAAATAAATGTTCCCGAAGTGGTTTTACCTCAAGTAGAAGTTCCTGCGGCAGAAATAAATGTGCCAGAAGTAGCTTTGCCAGAAGTTGAAGTTCCTGTGGCAGAAGTAGAAACGCCTGTTGTAGAAGAAAAGCCTTTGATTTCGATATTTGACCGTTATTACAAAAAAGCGCAAAGTCCTGTATCAGACGAAGAGGAAACGGCGATTTTGCCAAATTTAGGCACAAAAGTGGAAACAGAAACGCCGAAAACATTGGTGGAATCTTTGATGTCCGAAACGCCTTCGCATTTGATTAGCACCTTACATGCCAGCCAAAAAATCAAGTTGGAGGATATTCCGATTCATAAGCAATATTTGTATGTGCAACGGGTATTTACAGGCAATAATGTGCGGTTTCGGATAATTATAGACAAAACAAATAATGCAAACTCGCGCCAAGAAGTAGAGGAAATTGTAGAGAAATACATTCTCTCAAATCCGGATATTCGGGCAAAAGACCCTGTAGTAGAGGAGTTTTTGGAGCTGTTGAGAAGTAGGTTTACGTTGGGAGGAGCTTGATATTCCCCGCAGATTTTTGCAGATGAAGACGCAGATTTCACGCAGATAAAAAAGCTGTGAAAATCTGCGTTTTTTAATTTGCGAGAATCTGCGCGAGACTCAAATACACATAAATTATCGGAAAAAGAATAAAATAGCTATCACATCTATCCAACATTCCCCCATGTCCCGGCAAAAGCCCGCCCGAATCCTTTATATGCACACTCCTTTTCAGCATAGACTCTACTAAATCCGCAGGTTGATTGAAAATGCTGATAATGGCAGTGATTATCAGCCAATTAATGCCCGCATCTGTGAGGGTAAAATGGCAGACTATCCCCGCAATCCAAGTAGCTACAAAGCCTCCTGCGAAACCTTCCCAAGTCTTTTTGGGGCTTAGGCGAAGCGACATCGGATGCTTGCCAAAGTATTTTCCAGCAAAATAAGCCATAGTATCCATCCAGCCATTTATAACGATGATACCCAAAGGGATTCGCCAATTATATGCCCCATTTACAAAACTAAACTGATAAAAAAGCATCATAGGAACGAGGCAATACAAAAAACCTAAGCTCATTTTGCCCCAAGCATTGAAAATATCCGTATTTTTGGCATCAGCCAAATGAATAAAGGAAATAAGCGGGACAGCAAGAAAGGCTATTTGCCCATAATTTCCGCCGAAGACCATGATGCCCCATGCTACTGCGCAGATTGCCATAGCTGTCCAAGTATATTGTGGCGCATTGATGCTCGCAAGCGAGAGAAATTCCCATAAAGACAGGGTCGAAACCACTACGCCCACTATCAATACGCCGTATTGACTGATGACAAGCAAGGTAATGGTTATCGCCACAAGCGTTAGCCCTGTGATGACTCTTTTGGCAAAATTATTCATAATATCTGAAATGGGCTGTAAAAGTAGGGAAAAAATCTCATTTCTTGCTAAGAAACACGAAAAGAATAAAATCATAATTTATCTCTACTTGTAGCGAGCCTGCCGAACTAAGGAAACTCAGAACGAAAAAGTGTGGCTTAGATGTCTTCTTTTACCATATAGCTTCGTGTTTCTTTGTGCCTTAGTGGTGAGAGAAATAGCAAGATATTTACTTTGTGTTTAGAAAAACAGCAGACTCCCCAAAAAAAACAAGCCTCAACACGATTCGCATTGAGGCTTGCTGTTAAGCTATATGAAAATATAGATTATTGTTTTGCCATAGAAGCACTACAAGTGTAAGCTGTACCACCAACTGTCAAGGCATAGTTAACATTCAATGTTTTGCCATCTGAGCTAAGGTTTGAAGAACCCGATAAGCCTGTGATGTCTGCACAAGTAGTTGTGTAGCTTTTCAAGTTTGTACCGTCGATTGTAGCTGTAACTACTAATGGGTCTGTACCGCAATTTGAACGACTAAAGTTGCTGATACGAACCATGGTAAGGTCTCCAGATACAGCCGAGATTGTGATGGTGTAAGGATTGGCATCAACTGCAGGCGTACAAGTTTCAGAAGACATCCAAGAACCGATGAATTTTGCGTTGTTCAAAGAGTCACATTTTGCGTTTGTGCCACTTGTCAAGCTATAGCCTGTAACACATGCACATTTTCCGTCAGCTTCGTCGCAAGTACCATGTGTACCGCAATCAACTCCTTTACACTGAGTACCACAAGAAGAAACCGCAAGACCGAAAGCTACAGTCAAGCACAAAGCGAAATAAGCAAATAAATTTTTCATAATGTTGAAAAAATAAAATAGTTAATAAGTTAAAAACTGTTTGTGAGAATTTGGGTGCAAAGGTACACTTTTTTTTAATGTAAATTGCTTTCACACCTATAAGACGAAAGTTTTTTTTGAAATGCTGCATGGAGAGTGAAAAATAAATGATTTATTTTCGGTTTCACGCAGATTTTCGCAAATGAAAGCAGATTTCGCAGATGAAAAATGCTTATTGGGCTTTTATCTGCGAAATCTGCCTAAATCCGCGTTCATCTGCGAGAAACACAACTTACCCGCCCTGATATTCAGGAATCACCTCCTTCAACAAAGCCATGATTCCTGCCGCATCTTGCTTATCAAAAAGATGTTTGAGTTCCAAAACGGCTGGCAACACCTTTTGAAAGTCATAAGTTTGCACTTTTCCAATCAAAATTTTGGGGTGATGCGTGGGCAAAGTTGTTTCCTTGTCATGCAAAAGTTCCTCATACAATTTTTCACCCGGACGCAAGCCTACAAAACGAATGGCTATATTTTTCCCCGAAAAAGCTATCATTTTTTGGGCTAAATCACTGATTTTAATGGGTTTTCCCATATCAAAAACCAAAATTTCTCCGCCATTTCCCATCATTCCTGCCTCTAACACAAGTTGCGAGGCTTCGGGAATCGTCATAAAATAACGGGTAACTTCCGGGTGAGTTACGGTAATCGTGCCGCCTGTTTCGATTTGTCTGCGAAAAAGCCACAAAACCGAGCCGTCCGAGCCTAAGACATTGCCAAAACGGGTGGTAATGAAGCGAGTATGCACCTTTTTGCTGTGCGAAAGTTGCGTATTGAGCGACTGCACATAAATTTCTGCCATTCGCTTAGAAGCCCCCATCATACCCGTAGGATTTACGGCTTTGTCGGTGCTGACGAGAATCATTTTTTCTGCCCCATATTCCACCGACAAATCCGCAATATTTTTTGTGCCAATCACATTGGTAAGCACTGATTCTGTAGGGTTTAGTTCCATCATTGGCACATGTTTGTAGGCAGCGGCATGATACACAATTTGCGGGCAAAAGGTCTCAAACACATTGCGCATTCTATCTATATTTCGCACATCTGCAATCACGACTTCAAAAGGTGCGGGGAGTTTTTGTTCTTTCAAAAACAAATCCAATTCATACAAAGGGGTTTCTGCTTGGTCAAGAAGAATGAGTTTTTGCAGGGGAAAATGCGCCAATTGTCGCGAAATCTCTCGCCCAATCGAGCCTGCCGCACCCGTAACTAATACGGTTTTGCCTGTAAGATGATTTCTAATGGCTTCAGAATCAAGGTTAATCGGGTCTCTATCAAGCAGATAAGCGATTTCTTTTTCGGATAAAAGCAAGGCATTTTCTGCAGGTTGGACAGGTTTTGCTAAGACTTTTTTTGCCAATAAACGAAAACTAAGCATCAGAAATAACATACAAAAATGCCCAATTACTAAGATAGAAATGGGAATAATTCGGAATCCTGTGGCAAATTGATGTACCATATTAATGCCCATGCCCAAGCAAGCACTTGTAAAAACAGCATACAGAAGTTGCTGAATTTCAGCGACTTCTATTTCAAAGAAAAGGTTTTTTGGGTATATTTTTCTTGCAAAAAAGGCAATTAACTGTCCTCCACTTATCCACAAGACAATTGGCAATACGCGCGGCACTTCTTTTTCAGGAATAAGAAAATTGAATCGCAACTGAAAGGCAATCCAACCCGAAAGGAGGCTTATGAGCAAGTCCGCAAAGCAGAAAAATATGTGCAGATGTTTGCTATTCATGTATGATTTTGTGGCACGTACACTTAGGCAAACGCTGTGTTAAGTTGTGAGTCGAAAAGAGCGATAAGTACCTAAAAAATAGGCACTTATGTTTGTTACGAATGGCAAAAGGTATTACCTTTGCGGTGCAAACCCTATTCATAATCCACAAAATTAGTAAATTACAAAAAAACTGCAAAATATTTTCGAGTTATTTATGCGAGGAAACTATAATGACGGTTTTAGTTTCGCAGAAAAGTTAATAAGGGAGTAAGCAAGAAAAAATATACCCATGCACTCACGCTAAAAGAAGTTATGCGAATCTTGAGTTCAAAAAGCAATATTACAAGTTTAGCAGCC
>JAYUZN010000614.1:0-2597 GCA_043751755.1 Bacteroidota bacterium
TTGCTTTTGGGTTGCAATAACGAATGGCATTGGAAATAATATTCCCTAATATGATGTTGAAACGAAAATCGTCATTATAAATTACGACATCTCCTACTATATTTACTTGTAAATCAATATTTTCGGCAGATTGTGCATGACATTGCGACTCAAAACATTCTTTGATGATACGAGATAAATCTAAGGGGACAGGCACCACTTCCAACCGAGAATTACGGGCATAATGCAAAATATCTTTGATAAAATTATCCAATTTATTCATGCTTTTGCGCTGCAAAACCAAATACATATCTATATTTTCTCTATCACTAGTACACAAATCTACCAAACCCATCACAGAGGTAATCGGCGCACGCAAATCATGCGATACACTATATACAAATCGGTCAAGTTCTTCATTCGTTTTATGCAGTTCTTTATTTGCATATTCCACTTCTTTATATTTCTCCTCCAGCAAATCTATTTTTTCTTGGACTTGCCTTCTTTGCACCCATACCATTACAGCACAGCCAAATAATACCGAAAAAAACAAAATACCATGAATGCCCGAAACTTGCTCTACTTGTAAGTTTGGAATCAAAAACAGGGAAAAATTGCTTAGATAAGTGATAATTGAGAAAATAATAGGAAGAACTAAGGTAAAATATATCCAAAGTCCCTTTTTATCAAAGTTGAGGATAGACATCATTTCTGCTATAATAAACAACAAATAGGCATTGCTTGCTTCTCCGTAAGCATTTGCCATCCAAAAAAACATGATTACGGAAATAAACCAAGCATTTGCGTTTGCAAGTTTATGTAAGTAATAATAATTTAAGGGAATCGCAGCGAGGTAGGAAAAGCTACCCATCAGAGGAATAAAAACGTAAGGATAGGGAATAAAAACGCTGGTAGCTATGGTTGAGAGGATTGCAAACAAAAAAGCCACTATTCCCCCAATGTTTGTATGCCGAATTTCGTGTTTTTGGGCATAATCGTATTCTTCTTTTATGCCCATACATAAGATTGTCTCTATTTGCTTAGTCAAAAATATTTTCATGTTATATATTATCCCCTCTCTAAAAGAGTTAAAACGAAAAAGCAAATAATGTGCTAAATATTTCAATAGGTGAGTTTTTTGTCTTTTCCATAAAAAACGCTTATTTTTTGAGTCCTATTGTTATATATTAGGACTTACGCAAAAGTTGTTTTTATAGCCACGAATTAACCCGAATTTGGGCTGTTAATTCGTGTTAATTCGTGGCTTTCATTACTTCAAAAACCCATATTCATACACTTTCGGGGCTATTTTCGCAGCAAGTTGTTTTAATTTTTCGCGCAAATTGTCTATCAAGCTCATATAAGTTTCATCTTCACTTTTGGGATTCATTTTTCCTGCCTCATTTCTGCCTTGAAAATAGGCACGAATATCGTACAAAGACGCATTTACAGGCACTTTTTCTTCTCCCAAAATAGGAATATTATAAATAACTTTGTGATAATATTTCCAAAGTTCTCTGCCAGCTTGGAAAACTTCGGCAGCTTCGGGCGAAAATTCCAAAGGGCTTGTTCTATGAGGCGTATCTTCTTTTCCAAACAAACCCTCTGAAACGGCATCAGGTTTGAGCTTGCCTTGAATAAATTGAGTCATAAAATGGCTGTCAAATATCTCCCTTGAACCTACTTCATATTCGGTAAAAGGTATCCAATTATTTGTGCCTTCTGTACAAGTAATTCTATTTTGGCTATGAAATAAGGTAAAAGTCAAACAGTCATTTTGAAATTCGCTGTCATTTTCCCAGCCCTCATTCGGAGATAAAAATTGGTCTCTATCATTGAGCCAAGTAGCCGCTATGCAATGCCGAACCGCAAAATAAGTGCAAATAGCCCTAATATTGCTTTTCGTTATGCTGTATTTTGTAGCATTATTGAGTGTCCCGTTGTTATTAACTTTTTGGCGACTACTTATTAGACAGTAATTGTTGTTTTGAAAATCGGGACCATTGTTTCCTGTATATCCAATAACCTGTATCTGGCTTTTTATTCCTTGTTTATTTATCCAATTTGTAATCCATTTCCCTTCTTTATCGTTGTAAAAATTTTTTTGCCCTATATTTTTTCCTTGCCTATCATAAGCGTCAGTTTCTATCTGATTCATTTTTTCTTTGTTTTCAAAATCCCAAATCAAAAAACCAATCGGAAATTTTCCCCGAACATTATCAAAGGAGTCTGCGGGCATAACAAAGCCATTTTTATATTGGGGATTAAATAATTCTCTAAAGCTACTAAAGCCGCTTCCATTCACATATTTCAACTTGCTGAAACTTGCCAATTTGCAGTCTGGTAGCTCTTGGCTAATCTTAATAAAAAATTGAGCAAATAATTCACGTATAGCCAAACCCATCTTGTCTTTATATTTATTCCATACAATACTCGTTGTTGCTACCTCTTTTTTATTTTTTCTCTGGTCTGTTACAGATACACTCCCTGCCTCCGCATACGGCGGATTTATATACACCACCAATTTTTTCCGTTTTTCGGGGTCATTGAGGATATTTTGCAAGCTTAAAGGCAGTTTTGTAAAATCATCATTCAAAAAATCGAACTGAAAAACATGG
>JAYUZN010000615.1:0-3937 GCA_043751755.1 Bacteroidota bacterium
CCTTCAAGCGCAAAGCTCTTGCTGCGGCAGTAATCGTGTCTATCTTGAAGTAAGGATAGACCCCACCGGCTACGTGTTGAGTGCAAAGGCACTTACAGGGACAAACGAGTGCTACAAAGAGTCTATTATAGACATTGTAAAAAGCATTCGTTGGGACGCTACAGAGTTCAAAGGACCGAAATCTGTGTTCATTGACTTGAAACCAGATATGCCTTGCGAGGGCAGAAACAATGTGTATGCCAAAATCGAGACCTTCAACAATGCAATGTTGGACAAAAATGGCGTAGCAATTACCAACGCGTCCAGCATAGGAGCTGCTTCTTCTAATCCCAACCAGCCCCCTGCTGCACCTGCGGGCGGAGTAGCCGTAAATCAGCCACCTGTCAATCCGGCGCCACAACCGCCTGTGATAGTGCCGCCTGTGGCACAACCTGTGGTTACACCTCCGATTCCCGCACCTGTAATGCCTCAACCTGTGGCTTCTACACAACCTGTAGTGCCTCCCGGCTCTTTGGTACAAATGAATGCAAAACCAGTAGGAAGTGGCGTAACAACTCCTGGAGGCACACAACTTCCGCCTATTCCACAGGCTATTCCAGCCGTAGTACCTCCTGCTCCAAGAGGCGGGCCTGCTACCTTAGAAGCCGACAAAGCACGTGAAACCCAAGAAGAAATTGCGGCTTTGCGGGCAGAATTGGACAGACGTGCCAAAGAAGAAGAAGCTAAAAAGCCTAAAACGGCGGCTCCTGCTGCGGGCGAACTTGCGTCAAAAGACGCTCCTAAAGACGGGGAGAAAAAAGAAGGAAAAGAAGGCGAAGCGGATTGGGGAATTGATGAGGAAACCAAGAAAATGGATTGCAAAGCCGTATTAGGCAGAGATGGCAAGCCGCTTGTAGATAAAAACGGCAAACCTGTGATGGACTGCAAGACTGTAGTTGGCAAAAAAGACGAGAAAAAAGAGGAAGCTCCTAAGCCTCCTACCCCCGAAGAATTGGCTGCGAAAAAAGCGGCTGATGAAGTGGTAGCAGAAGCAGCAAGAATGGCAAAAATGTCTCCAGAAGAAAAACGCCGTTTTGAAGATGCGAAACGTGCAAAAGATGCAGACGAGAAAATGAGAAACGAAGAAAGGGCTTTGCAAGACAAAATCTCTGCGGCTGAACGCTCTTTGAAAGATGCAGAAGATGCAAAACGCAAGGCTGAAGATGATGCAGTACGCAAAGGAACCGAAATCGTTCGTTTTAAAGAAGACTTACAACGTGCGAAAGTTGATGCAGTCGTGAAAAAAGACGAAGCGGAATTGAGACGTATTGACGAAGAAAAACGTGCCGCAGAAGCCAAGAAATTGGAACAAGAACGTGAAATCCAGAAAAAAATGGACGACATCAAGCGTATGCAGCAAGATATGGAGCGTTTTACAGGTGAGTTGCAAAAACAACAAGAGGAATTACGGGGGATTGAAGAAAAAAGAACCAAACTTCAACAAGAAGCAGAAATTCGCAAAAGTGGCGGAAGTGTAACGATGGATATGCCTGCTCCTACCGCTGCTCCTGCAAAAACGGCTCCTGCCAATAAGGTAGCAAAAGAAGATACAGACACTGTTACGGTCAATAAATTGATGAGAAGAATCGAGGAGTTGAACGGAGTGGTCTATCGTATGCAGCAAGAAATGACTGCAAGAGGAGCTAACGCACAATTAGCTATTCCACCCGCATCTGCCCCCACGATGGCTAACAACCCAGATTGGAGAAATGTACCAAATGTACCTGCTCCTGCGGGCATGCAAAATGGTCAGCCTCACAACAAAGTGGAGTCTCAAAACGCTGCTGCCAACCAAGATTGGATGAAAATGGACTATAATAATACCGAAGCTTTGGCAAAAACACCCGAAGGCAGAGAAATTATTATGAGCGAATTGCAAAATGGTAGAAGCCTTGATTCTAAAGCTACCCGTCAAACGCAAGCTGCTACTGCACCTGTAGTCGTAGCACCTGCCCCAGTAATGCCTAAAAAAGACATGAGTACTGCGCCAAAAACGGGGGTTACGGTATCACAGCCTACAATAGTCCCTGCACCAGCCCCAGTTGCCCCACAAGCGGCAGGAAACTATGTAAGCACAGGCGACAAAAATCCAGATGCGATTCATTCCGACACCTACAAAAATATCCCAGTAGCTTCAAATGGCGTACTTGAATATGTAGATGGCGAAAAAGGAATGCAAAACTACCTTCGCGAAAACTTGAAAAAAGCAGGGGTTTGCGGCGTAGCACATGTATTGGCAGAAGTAAATGTAGATAGAAACGGAAACGTTACTTCTTACAAAGTGTTGAAAACCACGCCCGAAGAAGTAGTAGGAAAATTACCTGCTATTTTGTTAGGCATGAAATTCAAAACCAATCCAGCTACTGCTCCTTATTCTCAAACCATGTATGTAGAGTTCAAAGGCGAGATTCGTTGCGAAGGCAAACCTGCGGACAAAACGGGGGTAAACCAAGTAGAACCGTTTATTAAAGCAGATAAAAAATAGTGTTTTTTTTGTTTTAAATGTGAAAAGCGTGTTAAGCCTCAAAAACTTAGCACGTTTTTTTGTTGGGCAGTTGGATAAACCGCAATGCCGTTGTCTGTGTCCTCACCAACAACGGCATTGCATACACGCTTAAATAGCTTTACTTACGAGAATGTCCGAGGTTGGCGCAGGACTGCCACCTGTCGGCTCCAATGTAACGGCAAATGCTTGTGGTTTCATGACAGAATTCATTTTTTGAATGGCTTCTGCCTTATCTTCTATGTCTGACAACATTCCCATACTCACAGGCGCACCATTTACAATCGCCCACAATTGATATTGTCTGCCTTTTGGCGGCGTTTTGAGTTCCGTAGGATTCATATAAACGTCTCCAGTCTTCTCATTCCAATAGACGATAGCGGAATAACCTGACGTACCTGCAAGCGATATACTACTCGTTTCTACGTTCGTAATTGCGGCAAGTCGGGCTTTTGCCTTTTGGTAAGCCTCCGTTTTCGTATTGACTTGCTGCGTCAAAGACTCTTTGTTGCTGCTCAGTTCTGCGACTTCTATTTTTGCCTCATTCCATTTATTATAAAGGTAAATGTTGGCAATTCCACTTCCAATAAGCAAGAAAATCGCTGCTGCTGCCAAATATCTATAGTTGCTCCATACAGGCGCAATAACAGGCGAAGCAGGCAAAACGACTGCTGTTATCGGCGTATTTTGAGTAGAATTTGGGCTATTTTGTGCCTTCCCTTCTTTTTCTATGGCAAACATTGCTGCAGAATTATCTTCTTTTTCTGCGGCAAGAATAGCGGCATAAATATCTTCTTTGGGCGGGGGCATGAGCTTAAATTGTGTAGCGTATAGGGAAAGTGCTTCTTGAATAGCGTAAATTTCCTGCTTCACAAGTACTTCATCTTGAGCGATTTTTTCAACAGAAGACTTCTCTTCTGGCGAAAGTTCCCCCAAGACATACATTTCTAAGATACCTGATTCTATATATGATTGTAAGTTCACTGTTGTACAAAATTAATGGTTAAAGTGATGACGTAGGAGTAGGATAGCCGCCCTTATTTTGGTTTTGACCGTACCCAGAGGCATATCCAACTTTTTAGCAGTCTCCTCATGGGTATATCCTTGAAAATATACCATGTCTAAGAGCAGTTGCTGTTCCGGCTTCATTTGTTTGACCAGCTCCTTCAAACCCAAGGAATCCGACTCGCTTTCTACATGCTTATCCATACTTACGATAATATCTTCCGTTTGGATTTGATGTTTATAAGCACTTGACCGCGTGAAGTCTATGGCGGTGTTTCGGGCTATGTTTAGCATCCATGTAAAAACAGAGCCTTTGTCGGTATCGTACTTGTCAATATTTTTCCATATCTTGACAAAAGCCTCTTGCAGCACTTCTTTGCCATCTTCTTC
>JAYUZN010000616.1:0-8202 GCA_043751755.1 Bacteroidota bacterium
GAAGGTGTTTGTCCCGTAGTGCCGCTGCTTTCAAAAAGGGCTTGTTCCTGCCATGTTTCGGCTTTGAGTTCAAAATGTTTGAAGCAGGCTATAGGCAAAAAAGTAGGTTCTTTTGTCTGCAAGGCATCAGCAAAACGCTGACATACAGGGTTTTGTGCATATTGATGCATCCACGCCTCTTGAGTGAGGGCATCATAATCGCTATGAAGTGCGAAAAGTTTTTTTTGCCAACTAACAATCATAACGGCTTTTATAAGAGCAAAATCTGTGTGAATGAGGGACAAAACTAAGCATTTTCGCTCAATAGTTGTGCGGTTTGATAAACCGCATAACTATGGCGGCTAAAAACTATTAAAAAGTATCGTACCTTTGTCATATAGAAACGTATTAAGCCTAAGTACATTTTTTTACTGCTAAGTGCGAGTGAGAAATAATCTAACCCTATATTTTCGATATATCTTATTGATTACGATAAACTTATATTAACTTTCAACTCTCAACTTATAACTTTCAACTAATTATACCAATATGTTAAATAAACTTATTTTCTATATAATATATAGCCTGCTCTACCTATTGAGCTTACTGCCCTTTGCGGTCTGGTATTTTATAAGTGATGGGCTTTTTCTTGTCTTATATTATGTTGTGGGTTATCGGAAAAAAATGGCTTACGAAAACCTGCGAAGGAGTTTTCCTGCGAAAACAGAAGCTGAAATTAGGGTCATTCACAAGGCTTTTTTTCATCATTTGTGCGATTTAGTGGCAGAGTTTTTCAAAGAAATGACGATGTCTAAGGACACTTTTTCACAGAGAATGAAAATCCTGAACCCTGAAATTTTTGAAGAAATCGCCCAAAAAGACAAAGGTGTTTTGATGCTTGCCACGCATTTTGGCAATTTTGAATGGATGACAACCATGACCGATATGGCTTCACCTGTTACATGTTATGGCATATACGCGCCCCTCAAAAGTGTTGTAGCAGAACGACTTATGGTAAAAACGAGAGAAAGATGGGGCGGAAAACTTTTGCCTGTAAAAGATGCCATTCGTAATTCTTTAGCAAAATTAGACGAAAAATGTGTCATTGGTTTTGTCTGCGACCAAACGCCAAGCCGTAGAGAGCAGCTTTATTTTACGCAATTTTTGCATCAAACTACGGCAGTGCATGATAGAATGGCGCATTTGGTTTTGCAAAAAGAAGCAGATACTTTTTTTGTCAAAGTCAAAAAAGTGAAAAGAGGCTATTATACCCTCGAATATATCAACATTCCGATTCAAGATTTTTTGCCTTATTCGGTAGAAAATGCCCAAAAACTCACTGATTTTTATACAGAACAAGTAGAAAAAATGATTTGTGAACAGCCTGAAATCTGGCTGTGGACGCATCGCCGTTGGAAACATAGCCCAAAAGGAACGGATATTTTATCGGCTAAATTGAAGGTAGGTACATGATGCACCATGTACCTACGCTGAAACGCATCTTTTGATGTTCTTTTCCTATTTTGTGCTCTGCAAAATAACAAATGCACAATACATACTTGAACATTTTTATACAAGGTCTCCTATTTGGCACATAACCAATGACTTACGGTTTTGTCGCTATTTGAGTAGGAGTTAAGCCTTTTACCTCTTCTGCCGCTTGTTGTCTTTCTATCATAATCAATTTTTGGGTAGCCGAATCGCTAACTTGCTGCTGCAAACGCTGCAAAACGAGTTCTTGTTGCTCATAAGCATACATTTTCATTGTGTTAGTCGGCGCATGTCCATACAAATCTACCAAACTAAATACTAAACCGCCCGCAAGCACATATATAATCGAAGTAACAATCGTATTGACTTTCATTTCGGGATTGCGAATACCTGTAAAAAAATAAACCGGCACAAATAACAACAGAAAAATAGCCAATCCCCACAGCATCATGGCATTTGCATATGGAAAATGCTGGAGTTTGAAAAGCGTTGAGAGAGAAAGTAATATGCCAAAAACCGTTCCTAACCCTGTTATAACTTTGTCGCGTGTGCTACTTACTTCTTTGATTTTGAGGACAAACATCAAAGGCAAAAATAGCAAACTTGCGGACAGAATAGCGAACAATAGCACAGCAGCTGCGCCAGGCAAGTGCATAATTTTGAAAAAAGAACCTACAATAAATGCCGCAACGGACAATCCGCCGCTAATCATCATGAGTTTTTTCATCTGATAATAGTGTTTAAATGTTAATAAGGAGAGGGTTTCTTCTTCTATTTCACGCAATTCTCTCTTATAAAAAGATTGAATTGTAGTGTTATAAAAGCTCTCAAAGTCTCCATTTGCTTCGAGAGTATGCTCAATAATACAACAAATATGGTCGAGGAGGTTTTGCTGCAGGCTCTCCCTCTCAACGCCACGCGCGCGAATGTCGTCAAGAATGTAATCTATTTGCTTATCTGTGAGTAAGTACATGAAAAATGAGAAATGAAAAATAAGAAATAAGAAATAACGCTTTGATTTTGCGCAGTGTCCAAAAGTCCTACATCTGCGACATCTGCTTTCATCTGCGAAAATCTGCGTGCTAAGAAATGGCTTTTACCTCAATTCAGGTTGAATGTCTAACAAAAACTTCAATGTTTGAATAAAATCAGCAATTTCACTGATTTTTTCTGCCGTTTTTGTTTTGCCTGTAGGACTCAAACGATAATATTTGCGCAACCTTTTGCCAATATATTCGATTTCGGTCGTTACCAAACCCTCCTCTTCCATTGCATGCAAAGTCGGATACAAAGCCCCTTCTGTGATTTGGATTTTGCTAAACGTCAGTTCTTTGACCTTTTGCGTGATTTCGTACCCATACATTCTGGGATTATCTGCCAATTGTTTAAGCACAATGGTTTTGAGTGTGCCTTTAAGAAGTTCTGTTGCGTATATCATATTGTAGATTTTAATTATAACGCAAAGATACATAAGAATCTTATACATTTGCAAGTAATGTATGAAATATTTTTATGCTTTTTTTGTAGAGACTTGATTATCAGGCAAATATTTTTATAAATTCAAGAAAAATATTTTCGTGGCGGGTAAAAATAGCGGTAAAAAATACTTTTGGTAAACAGGGGGTAACGCTGGCAGCGTGGGACCCTATCGACTTTTGGTAAACAGGGTCAAGGTTTAAATTCGGTTCCACAAAAGTTGTCGAAGAACCCCAAATAAATAGGTTTCTTTGTCGAGTAGTTTTGCGGTTTGATAACCGCAAAAAGGCTTAAATAACTACAAACGTTGAAGGCTTGCGACTTCGACATAAACGCCCACCTGAAATGGGGCTTTTTATTTGCTTGCTTTACAGGGCTAAGGTACTCGGATATTGCACGTATCAAATGGACAGACCTTAAAAATGAGGTACTTTCCTTTGTACCACACAAAACCCGAAATGCAAAAAAAATGAACCACAATGTACCCATGACCGACCAAGCGCACAAAATTCTGCATTTTGTAGCGAAAAAAGAAGGGTTAGAAGAAATATTTTTTGATTTGCCCAAAGCCACAAACGTAAGTAGCTCTATGAAAAAGTGGACAGAAGCGGCTGGACTAAACAAAAAAATCACTTTTCATAGTGCAAGACATACTTTTGCTATGTTTGCAATATCGGCAGATATAGACATTTTTACAGTATCAAAATTGCTGGGACACAGCAAAATTGATACGACACAAATTTACGCCAAATTATCTAACAAAGAAAAATTAACCGCCTTGCAAAAAATGCCTAATATAGATTTTTCATAAGACCCCGTTTTTCCTAAAAAAGTCCCACTTTGTCCCGAAAAGTCCCACTTTGTCCCGACCTCTTTTGAGGGCGTAGTATCTTTGCATCACTTTATTAGCGATTTGCAAATGTACACTTTTGAAAAGGAGGAGAATTATGTAATCATCAAAAAAAACGGAATCCATTTCGATAGCCTGCCCGCAACCTACATTATCTATTGTAATGCTTTTATTTATTGCAGCAGCGGGAATCGGCATCGGCTATTTTGCAGGGAAAAATACAGCCCAAACGCCTGATGATGCCATTGTTACAAAAGGCGGTAGCATACTCAACATGCGTATCTACCTACTCAATTACTTCGTTGAACATGCCACCCTTTCCGATTCGGAGAAAATAAAGGCTGTAGGTATTTTGGGAAAAATGCAAGATTCGGAGATGACACACGCCTACAATTATGTGGCGAATTGGGTGGCTAAGGGCCAAACCCCTGCAAGCAACGACCCTATAAAGGGGCAAATCAAAGCCCTCAATGTCAAATACGGAACGTTTCTGGTATAAACTTGTGGAATGTTTTTGTAATGGTATTTTGTAAAAATGGGCGGCAAGGTGCGAACCTTGCCGCTTTTGCTTTGCCCGAAGCCGCATTTTACCCTCCATTGGCGGAACAGTCAAAAATAGTGAGGTTGCCTTTCTCTAATTTTTGTACCATTACGTCAAAAAGTTCTTTACTATCGGCTGCATCATCTATTAATTCAAAACAAATATTAGCCCCGTGGCACACAAATTCTTTCACTTCATTTTCTTCTTGTATGTAAACCCTTACTGCTTTTTTATTCCCAATATGGAAACCTGTCTTCTTAGAATTAGGCAGAATATTCTCTATTTCAATAATTTGGGATTGTGTGTAACCATCCGCCATCTCATAAATTATTTCAGTTTCGATAATGTCTATTGTATGCGCCCCACCGTTAAATACATTTACGAACACATTTTGAACGCCTCCACGTTCAGTACCATAAGGCGCAATGCTTATATTCAGCCTGCCAAGGCATTGAGATAATCTATTTTTTACCTCATTTACATTTTTTGAAAACCCTGTTCCCGTTTCCGTTACCACCAAATTTTGATGTACAAAACCTTCCACGCCTCTTTCTGTCCGCACTTTGTACCAATTTCCCGATTTGCCTATGAGGTAAATTTTCTGCCCTTCATTTACCTGTTCTATTACGGTAGCGTTCATAGTGGGGCTGCTTCGCATATTGCTATGTCCATCGGGGTCAACGACTGTGCCTGTCAAGGCTTGTGGGAAAACGGTTTGCGCAGAAGTTGGAGAAACCGCCTTTTCCGCAGGTGCCTGTTCCGTAGCTGGAGTATCAGCCGCCTTTAACGAATCTATGAGACGTATCATTTCCGCCTCTTTTTCTGCCTTGCTTTGCGAAGGGGTGCAAGATAGGCATAGCAACATGGCGGACACAGCCAGCCAAAAAAATCCTTTTTTCATTGTGAGAATGGTGTATTTGTTGCGACAAAAATACAAATTATTTCCATTCCCTGCATTTTATTTTTTTTATTTTTTTGCCAAAATCGACAAAAAAGCATTTTAATAATATTACATTTTTAGCATTATTCTAAAATCGTTTTTGTTTCACTACCTAATTTCGGGTAGTGGATTTGAGGTTTCACTGCCTAAAATTAGGTAGTGAGATTGCCGTTTCACTACCTAAAATTAGGTAGTGAGAATTGGGGTTCACTACCTAAAATTAGGTAGTGGGGTACGATATTAGTAACATCAGTTCTGCTCCATCCTAAATTCAATCTGCTAAAAGAAAGGGTGGGGGCTAAAGAAAGAAGAAGCCCCCCCCTTTTTTTTTATTTCAAAAAATGAAGATTTTTTTAAAGGTTCAGGAATCGTAGGAATATTTCCCCACAACCTCAAAGTATCAAAAAAGCGAAAAAAGCAAAGTATCAAAAAAACAAAGCAGCCGAAAAGCAAAAAGGGTAAGCTATGCCTACATTTTCGTAGGGGGTCAATGTTTAAACATTAATATATTTTTCGTAGGAATTTTTCGGCTTGTGGAAATGTGCCGTTTTAGATTAGCTCGTAGAATTGCCGCAAATAGGGCTAATTCCCGATTTAAGGCAAAAAATAGGGTATTGCAGTAGGGTTAGGAAGTTTTGCAGGGAGAAATGCCAAAAAAAGGGCTAATTTTCGCATTTATCGGAAAAGACTTTACACAAGAAACCCGTACAGCTCGCAAACTGTACGGGTTTCTTGTGTAAAACCACCCGACTAAGCTATAGGCTTTATCTTTTCGATAATCTCATACGCCAAGCCAAATCCACCAAGTATGGTGGGTGCGTGAGCAAGTCCATCATAATAGCCCGAAAGGTGCAGGATTTCGTAAGTGCTATTAAGGTAACGTAATAGGCTGCGGTCTATTTTACCCAGACTTTCTTCATAATATTGTATGCTTTTTCTGCCTTTTTTGGGTTTAGAAACACCATGTAAGAGTAGATAACCATCTAATGCCACTAATACGCCACTATAAGCTGTCCCGCAAGCCATTTTTACATACTTGTCGTCTGTATAAAATTTGTCTTCTTTGCCCACTTTGCGTAGAACTTCTTTAGCATTATCCATATATCGGATTGCTTCATTGTAGTACTTAGTCTGAATTTCTAATGATGTCATAAATTGAGATGATGTTTTGGAAGTACAAAGATACAAAAAATATAATTGAAAGTGCATTTTTATTTTTTCCTTACTTGTAAAAAAATAATAAAAGCAAATTTTTTATACTCTATTTACTTAAAAACCTTACAGATGATTAAATTAGTATTTTAATTTTAGCACGATTTTAATTAATTAAAAATATGAATTTATTTTACACAATATATTGATTATTAATACTTTATGTATATTTTTTATCGCTAAAAAAATAATTGATTGCTAAAACTTATTATAAAAGCATACTATTTTTATATTTTTTGTACAATGTTGATAAATATATTTTTACAACAAATCGTGCCAAAATCTTACACGCTATAAAAACGACTGTAAAATTTTGGCACGATTTTAATGAAATTTGCTATTTTTTTAAAGATTTGATTTGCAGTTTTTTAGCTTTGAAAAGTATGCCGCAGAAAGCAGCTGTATCGATTTACGATTTCTGCTATTTTTAGGGTTTTATTAGGTGGAGTAAATTACTTTGAAAGGTATAAAGGCACTCATTATTCCTTGTCTTGCAGATTCTTCATAAGGTCCCGCAAAAAATCTTTTGAATATTTGCGGCTTTGTGCATACAAGTTGTTGCAATCTTCGCGACTGCGCACGAATAAAAAATCTATAATGCCCTCACAATCTTCGGCATGTCGTCCCCAAAACTACAAACGAACCCCTCTACAGGTTCCGTCGGCTTGCAACAAGTGTAAGCCGCATAAATAATACGCATTTCTGGCTTTCGGTGGAAATGAAAGCTATAAAACCCTTTCCAACTACTTTTTAGCATATCGCCAATAGAAGGATTTTCGCCAATAGCCTCCATACACGCCGAAAAATCAGCGTATAAAGCAGGGTTCTTTTTGAGGTTTTTAGCATCTTTCAGGAAAGAACTGTGCATGTAAATTTTGTATCCCATACCTACAAATCTGCTAAAAATTGTACCATATTCGCTTTGTTTCCCACATAAACACGTTCCTTTTTTTCCATTTCTTGATGTGCCATTTCTGCGAGAAAGGCTTGGTAGTCTTCGCTATTTTCGGCTATTTCTTCTCGCACAGGCACAATAACCCGAAAATAATAGAGCAAGGCAATTATTTTTTCCGAAAATAAGCTTGGTGCTTCAATATGATGTATCATGCTGTTTTTTTGCTTAACGAATGAAAATTAAGCTGTAAAGATACAGCTTTTTTGGGAATTTTATTTTTTATTACGTGGAATGAGTTTATTTTTTGAATTGATTTAACGTATTTTCAACGTTTTTAAATGCTTTTTTTGGGTCTTCTACGTAATCATTAGTGGATTTTGGGTTTTTGAGGGCGGTCAGGATTCGCGAGCCTATGGTTTTGTAGGGACGCTTTTGCGTAAATATTTCTTCCGTTTTTTCCCTATTCGTTTCAAAATCTATTATGTCAAAATGATTGTTATACAAAATAAAGTCTAACAACATAGCAAAATCTTGTCTATTGTCGTTGATGGATAAATGAAGGAAAGCAAGGCAACTTTCAATAGTTGCGTTCAGCTCCCGCCTCAACTTGCTATCATTTTTGATACTTTCCACGCTACGATTGATGTTGAGTATATCCAAACATACAGGGGTAAAATCTTCTGCTATATTTTCCCAGCTTACTTTTTCGAGGTAGCTATATAACTTACGTTTCGGTAGAATCTTAATCAGAAAAAAAGAGTTGGATATTGTCACATAAATTATAATAGACTGCGGGATTGATATTTAGGAGGTTCAAA
>JAYUZN010000617.1:0-12113 GCA_043751755.1 Bacteroidota bacterium
AGCTTCTTTGGCTTTTTCAAAGTCTTTTGGCTCAAATTTAGACCTTGCCCACACACGCCACCATTTTTTTTCTTTCATGCCTTTGAGTTTTCGCGTGGCTTTTTTGTCATCATACGCTGTATTTCCATCAATTATAATGTCATTTATTTTGATTTTTTTGCCTCTATTTACCTTAATATTCACGACTACGCCATTTTGAATAACTTTATCTTCTTCGTTTGAAAAATCTACTTTCACGCCATAAAATCCTTTTTCTATGTAGTGATTGCGAATGATGCGTTTTGCGGTCTGCACTTTGGATTCGGAATAAACAGTGCCTCGAATAAAATTGATTTTTTCCCGCAAATCATCTGCCTGCGACTTGGTGATGCCTGTGAAGCCAAAAGACGAAATACGGGGACGCTCTTTGACAGAAATGGTCAAAAATACGTAATTTCCTGTAAATTTCTCGGCATCAATGTGTATATCCTCAAAGGAATTGAGTTTCCACAAACGCTGCATAATGTCGCGAGTTTCGTTGCTGGGCAAGATGATTTCATCGCCTATAGCAAGCCCACTTCCTTCAATGACGCTTTGCGTAGTCGTGTGTTCCGCCCCTTTGACCGTAATGCCGCCTATTATAAAGGTCTTCGGGTTTTTGAGGTCGAACTGGGCAAAAAGCGAGAGGAAGGAGCCGCAAAGTGCCAAGAGTAAACTTAGTTTTTTCATATATTTGGTTTGATATTTTGTTTTGTTTCACGCAGATTTTCGCAGATGAAAGCAGATTTCGCAGATAAAATGTACCCTTAAAACGAGATGATTTTTCTATTAAATCATGTCCCACTTTTCGCAAACAATTTAGTCTCTATACCTTCTTAGCACCAATTTTCGGTGGTTGAGCGACAGCGATTTGCCATAAGTTAAAGCCCTTATGAGGCTTGAATGTTGCTCAAATTCGACTATAGCTGAACCTCTTGGCTTGCCTGTGTATTTGTTTTTGTGAATATAAACCTCCGAAACTTCGCCAAATTGCGAAAACAAGGCGGCTAAACCGCTTTCACTCGAATCGTAATCAACATTTCCTACAAATATTTTGGCATAATCTGAAGTGTCTATGATTTCTGTATTTTTCAACATTCCTTTTTCTTCGACAGGAATCTTGATTTGAAATCGCGGCACCTCTTTTGTCTGTTTTCCTTGATTTCTCGCTTGATTTTGTGCAGCTAATTTTGAGACTTCACTGACCAAAATATTCATTTTTTGCAAACTATTGATAAGTTCGGTATAAACACTTGTGTCAATAATTCCCACATTTTCAAAAATTTCTTTGGGCGAAATCAACCTGCCATTTATCCCAAGTCTCACCACCGTTTTTTGCTCTCTGGATAAAGCTACCTGCGCAAAGTTATCTAACCATAATTTCTCTTCTTTTGTATAAATAAACTTATAAAACAAAGCGACAATAAAAGATTTATTAGGCGAAGAGATTTGCGGCTCTACCAACTCATTGCTTTTCATGAGTTCAAACATCCTGCGAATGCCCTCACCAAGTTCCCGCACATACCCAAACTCTCGCAGCACTCTCGCAAGGTAGGTATTGCGGGTTTCGTGCGCCCCTTTCAACTCTTTCAAGTCCTCAATCGTGTATTTTGACAACAATTTGCCGGGACTTAACACTTCTAATCTATCCGAAAAAACCCGAATTTCAATGCCTCTGCCTTCAATGCTGTAATCTCTGTGCGTTATCGCATTTACAAGAGCTTCTCTACAAGCGGGTTCAGGATAAATAACTTGTGTTTTGAACAAACCATCATCAGAGTAACGTGTTTCGCTCAAAGCAGGTCGCAAGGCTTCCCAACTTTGTTCAATCAGTTGGAAAATATTGCCGTCTATATCTGCGATTTCTGTTACGTTATAGTCTGGCGCAGATTTTTCTTCTGTACCATTTACTTTCAAAATACGCACTCTCGAACGGGGATGCCACTTGTTTGGATTTTTGGCAAACAACAACAAAGCCGCTTTTCGTAGCCGCAAACGGTCTCCATCAAACTCTGCTAATTCTACATATTGCAAGAATTTTTCGGGCGAAATGGTCTTTATTTTGGTTATTTCTTGCGCAACAGAAGCCACTAAGCCTATATCTAAATCGGTAACACTCGCCAAATCTTCAAACTGCCTATCATACTCGCGCGAAACCGCCTCCTCCCTCGCAAAACGTATGCTGTCCGCAGAAGTTGGCACACTTTCTCTATCTTTTCGCTGAAAACACTCCCCTTTTGCGGTTTGATGCACATATTTTGTTCCTTTGTCCACCGAAAAATAAACTACTTTTTTTCCCTCATATTCAATAATATTTTTCCTTTTGATGGGCAAAGGCGCGTCTTTCATCACATAATTTTCCCAAGTATTCAAGATAGCCTGTATTTTTTCGTCCGAAAAAGGAAGCCCAGAAACCGTATTATTATCTTCTATGCCTACAAAAAGCTCTCCTCCGTCCGCATTTGCAAAGGCTACGAGGGTTTTGGCGATATTGGCAAAAATATCTTTTAACTCGCGCGGTTTTTTGTCATTTGGCGGACCTTCTAAGGCACTTTTAAATTCACGATAATAGCTTTCGCCCAATTCTAAGGCTATTTCTACTCGTTCTTTTAGGCGTAATAAATTTTCCATGTATATAAAAAAAAATCTGGCTACAAAGTTACGTTATTTCTCGCAGATAATTCGCTTCGCAAGTGTGCGGGCAAAATGCAGGTTACGCTTTCGACCCCAAATTCAAAAATCGGGTCAGGGCAGCCTTCTTGTCGCATGGTGCGAAAAATGGTACGAATCCCCTGCCCTTCCGATTGTGCTAATTGCAACTTGTTGAAAAGATACGCAAAGCTCTGATTTCGCCACTTTATATTCGGCTTGCCTTGCAAAAACTTTTCTTTATCTATGCCCCAATCTATGCTTCCCATAGACACAAACTCGATTCTATCCGAAAAAACAGTTATGCGATTCGGATTTGTAATTTCATAATCCCTGTGAACTATCGCATTGATAGCCGCTTCTTGCAAGGCACGCATAGGATATTTTTCCTGATTCGGCTTGCTACTTGTCTTGTCAAAAATGGTATAACATTGCAATTCCAACAAAGAAATGATTTTTCGGGCTTGTTCGATAATACTGCCCGTCAAAAAATGCCTTTCGCCCGTAGGCTCATCTCTATCTTTGCCTCTATACACCGAATAAATGGTATATGCCTCTGTAAATAGGCGAGTGTAGCTTTCCCTTTTGCCAAATAAAAGTAAGGCAAAATTGCGCGGACGTAACACATTGTCTAAGCCTTTTTTTGCGAATAAAGGGGGGATAAACTCGGCAATCTTTTCTGTATGAGAAAAATAGTCATCTATTTTTTTTTCAGCAGGTAACAACTTGCTATCTTGCATCACGCTTCTTAACAAAATAATATCTATATCATTTTCAGTTGCATCAGCATTAAAACGCCTGTCAAAAGTCTCTATTTTTTGTTTTTTTTCCAAAAGTTCCATCATTACCCCATTTCTTGCCTCTCTTGTTTCTCTCCCTATTCTAACATAATAACAAGAAGTGTCTTTATCTCTGTAAATATGCGCGTCATGGGTTGCTATAACTACAAAAACAAGGACTCGTGTACTTGCCTCTTTCGGATTTTCCAACTCATGCACTAAGGGAACTATCGCAGGGCTTACATAATCTCTGCAATGTTGTAAAACTTTTCCTTCTATTTCCTTCAATTTATGTGCCGTTAGCCCTGTAAATTCCACTTTAGGAAAGTCGTACTCATCTTTTATTTCCTTTGCTCCGCACACAACATAGCCGCCCCCCAAATTTGAGAGGTCATTTGCGAAAGCAGAAATGGTTTTGACAATGCTATTGACGCTATTTTTGTCATCACCGTTTTCTTTCCATTCCACTTTTTCACTTTCGCGCCTTAGCAGTTCTGTTAAGTCAATTTGAAAATTCATGTTTTTTTTATTTCTCGCAGATGAACGCAGATGAAAGACGCAGATTCACACAGAGTAAGAAAAATTTGCGAAAATCTGCGGTTAAATCTGCGTTCATCTGCGTGAAAAAAACGACTAACTCACATTCCCAAACCGCCTATCTCTCCCTTGAAACTCCAAAATCGCCGCCACCAAATCCTCTTTCCGAAAATCTGGCCACAACTTTGGCGTAATATACAACTCCGTATAAGCAATTTCCCACAAAAGAAAATTGCTAATCCTTTGCTCTCCAGAAGTGCGAATCAGCAACTCTGGGTCAGGAATATTGTGCGTACTCAAAGCCGCTTTTATCGTTTTTTCGGCTATATTTTCGGGCAAAAGCAGCCCTTTTTGCACCTGTTCCGCAATTTTCTGCACTGCCAAAGTAATGTCATTTCTTGAGCCATAACTCAATGCCAAAGTCAGCAACATACCTGTGTTATTTGCAGTAACTTGCATACAAGTTTGCAAAGTACTGCGACATTTTTCGGGCAGAGCCGCCAAATTACCAATAGCATTGAGGCGGATATTATTTTTCTGCAAAGTCGGCGTTTCTCCATGAATCGTATCCACCAACAAAGTCATCAAACCTTCGACTTCTGCCTTCGGGCGATTCCAGTTTTCGGTAGAAAACGCATATAAGGTGAGGAAATCTACCCCTAATTCTGCCGCACATTCCGTAGTTTCTCGAACGGCCTTAATCGCAGACCTATGTCCAAAAATGCGAATCCCCCCTTGCCCTTTCGCCCAGCGACCATTGCCGTCCATAATCACAGCGATGTGATGAGGCAATTTATTACGGTCAATTTGGCTCAAAATATCCATAAGAAATTGAAAATGGAAAATGGAAAATGGAAAATTAGCTGCCTAATTTTGCGCATTTCCGATGACCCATGTTTTTATAGATGAAATAAACCTACAAAGCGTTGCAATGCAGAGCGCAAAAATACGCTTTTTTGAGGAATTTTGGGAATAAATCCTTGCTGTAAAGAAAAAGGGTAGAATTTTTTGCCTAAAAACCGCAAAGTTCGCAAAGAAAGCCCCCGCAAAGGACGCAATTTATAGTGAGCGCAGCCGAACTAAGTTGGCTATTTTGAGCTATCCCTTTGCGTTCTTTGCGGTTCCTCTGCGAACTTTGCGGTAAAACGGCGTTTAAGATTTTTTGTTATCAAAATAAGTAGTTAAGTTTGCCCAAAAATTAAGTTATACACCTCAATTCATGCCCAAAAATAGCTACCTCCATTTCGCCTTTCAATGTGTTGCTTGGCTGCTTTTCTTCCAACTCACACGCCTCATTTTTGTGGCTTGGAACTATGCAGAATTTAGGCAACTTCCTATAAATGAAGTACTTATCTTGCCTTATAAAGCCCTTTATTTAGATACAGCCATGACTTGCTATTTCATGGGAATCCCTTTTTTGCTGTTTGTTATGGCATTGTTTTCAGAAAAAAAGATATTCTTAACAATCAGCCGTTATTTTTCCGCATTTTTGGTCATATTAGTCAGTTTTTTGAGCCTGTGTGAGTTGCCGATTTATGACGAATGGCATACCAAATTGAATTATACGGCGGCGGCGGTTTTGTTTACGATTCCCGAAGAAGTTGTGAGAACGGCTACTTGGGGAGAGCTTTTTTTGGGGATAATTGGAACCATGATATTGAGCATTATAGGCATTTTTTTATTCAAAAAAATAGTGCCTATTGACCCACAACCCAAACGTAACCCCTTGATATTAAATGTATTATTTACCCTTCTTACGCCGGGTTTGTTATTGTTAGGGCTAAGAGGCGGCTATCAACAAATTCCGATTCAGGTGAGTGATGCCTATTATTCGCAGCATAATGTATTGAATATTGCTTGTACAAATTCTACGTTCAATTTGTTGAGCAGTTGCTTGAAAAATAAACAGGCGGGCAAGCCTTACGAATTTATGCCAAAACAGGAGGCAAATGCTGTTTTTTCTGCCCTTACCCAAGCAAGTCAAGACTCTACTACGCATATTCTCACCACGCAAAAACCTAATATTGTCTTAGTTATTTTGGAAAGTTGGTCGGGAGATTTGGTCAAAAGTTGTGGGGGCTATGACAGCATTACGCCTAATATGGAAAAGCTCATACAACAAGGCGTATTTTTTAGTAATTGCTATGCAAGTGGCTACCTTTCAGACCAAGGCATGGCGGCACTTTTCTCGGGTTTTCCTGCGCAGCCCAAAACTTCTATTATCAAACAGCCCAATAAATACGAACATTTGCCTTGTATCAATCAAGAGTTGCAGGAAAATGGCTACCAAACTTCTTTCCTTTTTGGAGGGCAACTAAGTTATGGGAATATAAAATCTTATTTGTATTTCAATCATTTTGGACGAATTTTGGAGGGAAAAGACTTTGAAAGTTCTGTTCCACAATGTGCGTTGGGCGTGGCAGACGAGTATTTGTATAAGCGGCAGTTGCAGGAGTTGGCGAAGGAAAAACAGCCTTTTTTTGCGGCTATGTTTACCCTAAGTTCTCATTCTCCCTACGACATGCCGATGAAGGAGGTGTTGCATTGGGGCGAAAAAGAAAAGCCCTATATCAATTCTGTGTTATATGCAGATGCTTGTTTGGGAGATTTTATCAAAAAAGCCAAACAAGAAAGTTGGTATAACAATACGCTTTTTATTTTTGTTTCTGACCATAGCCACCATTCTCCCAAAAACTGGGCAGCGATTCAGCCCGAATATCGAAAAATCCCTTTTTTGTTGTATGGAGAGGTGATAAAGCCTGAATATAGGGGCAAAAACTATCCTTTTGTGGTGTCGCAATTGGATTTTTCGGCTACGCTTTTAGGGCAGTTAGGCATAACATCAAGCCGTTTTCCGTATAGCAAAAATATATTTAATCCTTCCAGTCCTCGCTATGCTTTTTACAGTTTTGATGAGGGTTTTTGCATGATAAAACCTGAAGGGCGGCTTTGTTGGCATGTTAAAGACCAACATATAGATTTTGAAAAAGTGGATAAGCCCGAAGATAAGGCGAAAATGGTGAAGGAAGGACAGGCTTTTTTGCAGAAGGTGATGGAGGATTATTTTCGGTATTAGCACGCAGATTTTCGCAGATTGAAGAAGATGGCGCAGATAGTAGGCTTTATCTGCGAAATCTGCTATCATCTGCGAAAACCTGCGTGAAATAAGCAGCTTTTATTTTTTCTTAAAATATTCAATTCCTGCTGTAACGACCGCAGGCAAAGCCGTAATGACAATAATACCAATCACAACCGCTTCAAAATGCTTTTGTACCCATTCAAACCCGCCAAAGAAATAGCCCGCAACTATCCCAATAATGACCCACGCAACCCCGCCAATGACATTATAAAGCATATATTTTTTCCAGTCCATCTGCCCAATTCCTGCCACAAAAGGCACAAAAGTTCTAAAAATGGGCAAAAAACGGCTTAAAATGACTGCCATTGCCCCGTATTTTTCATAAAAAGCCTGTGTTTTTATCAAATATTCTTTCTTTATAAAACGAGATTCTCTTTCAAAAATGGCAGGACCTATTTTTCTACCTACTAAATAATTGATTGTATTTCCTAAAATAGCTGCCACAGAAAGAATGAGAATCGTCAAAAAAATATCCATTGGGGGATTTGCGCCTGCCGTTTTTGTGCCTACTGCAAATAACAATGAATCGCCGGGCAGAAATGGGGTTATCACAAATCCTGTTTCTGCAAAAATAATAAAGGCGAGAATGCCATAAGTAAGCGTTCCATAGTTTTTGAGAATCTCGTCAAGATGCTCATTGAAGTGGAGAATGAAGTCTATCATTTTTTTGGGATATTTTTTTTAGAGGTAAATTTGCGCAACAAAGGTAAGGACAAAAAGTAAGAATATACGGGATTTTGTTTTGAATGGATAAATTTGTAAAGCTCAGGCTAAAGCCTAAGCTACAAGGAACACAAAATACAGTTAGATAATTACAAAAAAAAAGTATTTTTATTTGGTGGTTTCATAAAAAACCCTTACCTTTGCACTCGATTTGAAATAAACATGCGCCCATAGCTCAACTGGATAGAGTACTTGACTACGAATCAAGCGGTTAGAGGTTCGACTCCTCTTGGGCGCACAACGTTAAAAATGAAAAATTAAGTATTTGATTATCAAGGCTTTAATTTTTCGCAAAATCGTCTCAATCCCCTTGTGGCGGTCAATTTTCGACAAAAAACCGCCCTGAAATTCCCCTTTTAAGTGGCTTTTTTTAATAATAAACCCGCTGCCGAACATGCAATATTATTTTTTTGCGCATGTCTATGCTTACTCCAAAAATCGTTCTAAGGACGGATACGAAAAGAAATGATAAAAAAGCCTGTGTGGTCATGCAGGTGTATGAAGAACGTGTGCCGATACAGTAAAGGGCGAAATCTCCGCAATCGCTTGCTCAAACAGAAAACAAGCACAAAACACTTTCCAGCAACTTTGCCGAATCTTCATCGGCGAAGCATATTTTCAATTCTATGAAATATATCTTATTGATTATCAGTATTTACACCTATTTTTCTATGGCACAATCAGCCTTTCCTACCCTTGTTTCGCAGAAACTATATGGAGGGGAGTTGAATGATATACCTACAAAATTAATTTTGACTACGGATAATGCAATTGTGATTGGGGGATATAGCTATTCGCAACATGAGGATAATTGTACGGATATTCATTTGCTCAAAATCGCTAAAACAGGCGAGGTAATTTGGGATAGGCTGATTGATATGGAGGGCTGTCAGGAATTGCGGGGGCTGACGGCACTTGATAGCGGCGCTATGATGTTTGTGGGGGTAACAAATGCGAAGATTAACCATGACGAAAGTGGAGATGCGGCTTTTCATGCTGATGGCTGGGTGGGCAAAATTGCGGCTGATGGCAATATCGATTGGCTGAAATCTTATGGCGGAAAGGAAGTGGATTTTGCCAATGCAGTGGAGTTTTCCAATAAAGAATGTTTTGTGGTGGGTGGCTCTTTTTCCAATGATAGAGATGTGTTGCTTAATCGAGGAGGCTGCGATATTTGGGGGTTTAGAATTGATAATCAAGGAGCTACGAAATTTCTGAAAACGATTGGCGGCACCGGGAATGAGTGGGCGCAGGCGATAACGACTTGCAAAAACGGAGATTATGTGATGGTGGGTTTTAGCAATTCGCCGCAAATTGACTATGATACGCCTTCTAATCGCAACGGAAATGGCTTGGTCGTGCGCATTACGCCTACGGGCAAAACGGTTTGGACGCATAGTTTCAAAACCCCTTTTGGGGGCATTTTCAATGATGTGCAGGAAGATGCGGACGGGCGTTTGGTGGTGGTGGGCAGCTATTATTTGAACCATGATGATGCGCAATTTTGGTTTTTGAAGCTTACTTCGGAAGGGAAAATCATTGTAGATAAGAAGTTTGGGAACAAAAATGACGAGTTTTTTACGGCTTTGACGGTTTGCCAAGATACCACCTATTTGTGTGGAGGCTACAGCAAGTTTAGCGGAGACAATGACCTTTATACCAAAGGAAAAGATGATTTTAGGGTCATGAAATTTAGCAAAAAAGGGGAAATTATTTGGCAAAAAACGTATGGAGGTCCTGATTATGAGCGTTGTGCAGATGTTGTGGAATATAGCAAGGGCAAATATTTGTTGGTGGGAGAAAAGCAAAATTATTTTACAGAACTCAAAGATGGAAACAAGGATTTTTGGCTCTTGCAGGTAGAGGAGCATACTTGTGATAAGGCGACCCTCCGCCCCGATATTTTTGTGCGGGCAGATGCGGAAAATAATGTCGTGGCGAATCACCCTATTCGTTTTCGGGCAAGGCACAATTTTGGCGAGCGTTTTTTGTGGAATTTTGGAGATGGCACTTCTTCGACAGAGGAGCAGCCTTTGAAAACATTTAAAGAAAAAGGCGTTTTTGACATTGTTTTGACTATTTTTATAAATGAAACTTGTCAGCAAACGGTGGTGCTTCCGCAGCCTATTAGCGTGATTGATAAGTAGTTGGGTCGCTTTGAGGGATACGTATTACTCATCTTCCAATAAATCGATAACTGCCTGTGGCACAAGCCCTTCTAACTTCCCTTTGTACCGAATCACCTCCCGCACAATCGTAGAGGAAATATGCGCCGTTTTGGGCTTACTCAACAAACACACAATCTCAACGTCAGGATTGAGGTGTTGATTGATATAGGCTATCGGCTGCTCATATTCCAAATCGCTCGGAGAACGTAATCCCCTCAAAATGAAAGAGATACTATTTTGTCTCGCAAATTCTACCGTCAATCCCTCATAAGTTTCTACCCGAATACGCGGCTCCTGCGCAAAGGTATCTTTCAACATTTGAAGTCTTTGGGCTTGCGTAAACCTGTATTTTTTTTGGCTATTGGTGCCAAGTGCTACTACAATATTGTCGAAAATGGCTAAACCTCTTTCGATAATTTCGACATGTCCCAAAGTGATTGGGTCAAATGAACCCGGAAAAAGTGCTGTAAGCATATTGAGAATTGAAAGTTGAAAGTTGAAAGTTGAAAGTTGAAAAATAACTGCTAACTGTTCACTGCTAACTGTCAAAATTCGTCACTTAATACCTTGATTATGAGTTATTTTGATAGATAAAAGCCCATATTTCTGTTACTTTTCAGGTGATTGTTTCCATAACTGCCCCAAAATAAGCCTGCATCTTTGCATCATCAAATAACAACAACCACATTTTAACAACAACAAATTGTATGAAAACTATGATCTTTACTTTATTTATCATCATCGCCAATCTTACTTTCGGACAATCGGACAAATGGCTTACCCTTGTACCTGCGCCCGTCAAAACGACTACTTTTTCGATAAAAGGCGATTTTCCCACAAAAGCAACGGATAACATTCACTTTGCTATCGAGGCTACGGTTACAGAAACGATAGAAGTGTATCTGTTAGACGCGCAAAATAACCAACTTTCTAAGACAAAAATAAGCATTTCTCCCGAACATGCGGAAATTAATATTCCCCTTTACCACCTTCCAACAGGCAAATATGCAGTATATCTGCAAGGGAAAAAAAATTATTGCCAAAAATATTTTTTTGTGAGCAAAAACTAACAGCGAGCATCTTGCAGTTGGGCGGGTTTTCTAAGCCCCACAAATTTTTTTAGCGCAAGAAAAAAACGTATCTTTGTATAAAATTTAAGTCATCTTTTTTATATGAAATATCTATCTTCATTTTCAATACTTCATTGCTTGTTTTTTTGCCTATTCATATTGGGGCAAACCGCCTGCAAAAACAAAGAATGTCCACAAGGATGTGAGCATGGCGGCAGCTGCGCAAACGGCATCTGCAATTGTCCAGAAGGCTATGCGGGCGTTTCCTGCGAAATCAAGCTCAATCCTTGCTACGTATTAGGCTGCGACACCTTGCACAGCCGTTGCGACACCACAGGCTCCACGCCCTTTTGCGTATGCGACCCAGGTTGGGAAGGCAGCAACTGCGACAAAACGTGGATAGAGAAATACATAGGCTCTTACAATGCCAGTGAAGTGTGTGACGGCACAGGGCAAAATTTCACGATAGAAACCTTGTACGCGCCCAAAGAAATGGCTTTTACGATGAAATATTTTCACAATGCGCTAAGTGGCGGAAACCCAAATAATCCCAATGATCCAGGCCTTCCTGCCAAAATTATTGCAGACCTACATAGCCCGAATAACTTTCTCATCGCCCCTCAAATCATGTCTTTTGGGACAATTAGTGGCTCAGGAGAATTTTATCCGAGTACCAAAAGTATGCTTATTTATTTTACCATTGTGAAAGCGGGCGATTCTACGAGTTGCCAACTCACGTTGGAAAGGCAGTAATTTCTGCCAAATGTTTATTTTTCTTTCACATTTAATCTACTAAAAATGGACTTAACTCCGATAACATACGAACAAGTATTGGCACTATTTGCCAAAACAGATGAACAAATTGCTGAAAACTACAAGCAAATGGCTGAAACCGATAAGCGTTTAGAGAAGCTTATGGCTCGAACAGATGAGCAAATTGCCGAAACAGACGAACTAAAAACGGAGGTAGGTAAGCAATTTATCGTAATGTCCAAAAAAATTGCGGCACTTACCGAGCAGGTTTCTGGGA
>JAYUZN010000618.1:0-1975 GCA_043751755.1 Bacteroidota bacterium
GATTTTATCCTCAAACTTAGCCATGGAGAATATTTGATTATAGAAACAAAAGGGCAAGACAATGAACAGCATAAAACGAAAAGAAGCTATCTTGACGAATGGTGCAAGGCAGTAAATCAACAAGGGGGTTTCGGTAAGTGGAAATGGGCGGTATCTTTTGACCCTAATGACGTGGAAAAAGTTATATTAGACTCATATAATTAACGAAAGTAGCTGTAAGCGCAAAGCCAAATCTCGCTTAGAAACAGGAAAAGAGTATCCTCACCTGTCATTTTGCTAAAAAATAGCAGATATAAGCAAGCTTCACAACAGCTCAAGGAAAAAAAATGCGCCTCCCATATCAAAATATTTCCCTATATTTGTACCAAATTATCGCTTATGAATCTATCCAAACGCTTATTTTGGGATACAGATTATAAGACTTTAGCATTATTTTCTGCATGATATTTAATTCTTTGGGCTATCTTTTTCCTGCAAAAGAGTTGGCATTTACAGAAACCGAAATCGAAACCTATTTTTTGCAAAATGAAGATAGGAAAAAACTGTATGAGGAGTACTTACTTTATACTATGCAGCTTAACAATCTTGTAGGAGGTAAGTTTAGCCAGTGGATTGATGGTAGCTTTGCAACAACAAAACCGACTCCTAAGGATATAGATATTGTGAATTTTATTCCAGCAGATAAAGTAACTATTTGGGAGAACGATATCAGAAAGTTAGGAGAAAGCTTTCCTAATCTTGATATCTACACCGTTAAAGTGTATGATAAGATGGAATCTCATTTTGTTTATTATCAAACAGATAAATTATATTGGCTATATTTATTTTCTCATACCCGCCCCAATAATCGGAGTGGAAAGAAATTTGCAAAAGGTTTTATTGAAATAACGCATTTATAATATTATGAAAAACAATCACTTAATCAAAATTGAAGATTTAGTTCTTCAAATTCATAACACAAACAAAATGATTGCGCTGCATACAGAAAACCCCGATGGCGCATTTATGTTAAAGCAATATATTGAAATAAAACAACGCTTTTTTAAGCGTTTGATTCAATGTTTATGCAACCTTCCGCTTTCTCTCTCACAACAAGTGTATTACATTCATCTCGTAAGTGAAAAAATGGGGAATCATTATTCGCTCATGCCCAGCGAATCAATAAATGATTTAGAGAAAGTTATCTCTCAGATGTAATCCCAGAAGCTGAACGGATAGTTTATGCTGGGTTTAAAATGCTGATATTTATGATTATCAATAGTTAAAGGAATAAATAGCCATAGAGGTTGCTATTTATGAACATCGGATTATCTAAACTTGGCTATTTTGGGACTATTTTACAGAAATTAAATGAAAAAAAGCCTCAACCATAAATCCATAAGTATTTGATAATAAACACTATATATTAGCATAGGTTAGCCGTTCAGCTTCAAATAATGTGACCATGAAAGATTGAATTTCGTCAAGTCTCTTGACGAAATTTCAGGCAGATATGTTTTGTAGAAAAAACGCATTCTGTCAAGGTTTTCTACCGAAAATCCTTTGCCAAATTTTTCCGTCAACTGCTTTGAGAGGTCTTTTAATATTCGTTTCCCATATTTAGGACAGACTCGACCAAGTGTGGATATAAGAAAAAATATTTTTCTATGGAAAAATGAATGAAAATACGGCAAAAAACAGTAATTTTGTGCAAAGAAACGAATAAGCATTATGGCAAAACGCAACAAATCACTCCCAGACAATATTATTTCCAAGTCCTTTTCTCAATGGGCAATTGAAGATGTAAAGGAAATCTTTCAACTTACCATGGTGCAAGAAGGAGAAGGAATGGAAGAGATTCTACATAATTCTATCGAACTAACGGAAGCAGAAAAGACTGAATTGAGTTATCGTAGAAAAATGCTTGTCCAAAAAGTAGGGGTTTGGAATGAGATAGAGTTGGAAATATTTTTTCTCGCACCCGTATTGGGATTAT
>JAYUZN010000619.1:0-8874 GCA_043751755.1 Bacteroidota bacterium
CATGCCTTCACATACTTGTCCCGTTTGTAAATCGCCAAATACGCAAGCCGTTTTTTCAGCCGTTACAGACTATACCGTTTCACACGAAAACTTTGAAATTTGGCACTGCGCCAATTGTTTGCACCGTTTTACAGCGAATCCACCTGCCCAACATGCGATTGGAAAGTACTATCAATCAGAGGATTATATTTCACATTCCAATACAAAAAAGGGGCTATTCAATCAAGTCTATCATCTTGTACGCAACTATATGTTGGGGCAAAAAAGGAGCATGATTCAAGCAGTTACAGGCAAAAAAACGGGCAAACTCTTGGACATTGGCTGCGGAACAGGGGCTTTTTTGGCTACGATGAAAGCCGCAAATTGGGAAGTCACAGGCTTAGAACCTGATGCAGGTGCGAGGCAGCAAGTAGCTGATTTACAGGGAATTAAAGCCCTACCTTCGGAGGAGTTATTTACCTTAATGGAAAAACAATTTGAAGTCATTTCTATGTGGCACGTGTTGGAACATGTACATGAAATTGACAAATATGCGCAACAAATCCACAAAATCTTGAAAGATGAGGGCTGTTTTGTGGTAGCTGTTCCGAATTATACTTCGGCAGACGCTACGAAATATCAGGCAAAATGGGCAGGCTATGATGTGCCGCGTCATTTGCATCATTTTTCGCCTACTTCTATGCAATATTTGATGGAGCAAAATGGCTTTAAGATATTGACGTACAAGTCTTTGCCTTTTGATTCTTTTTATGTGAGCCTCCTCAGCGAAAAATATATACATGAAAAACAAAGGCTTTTTTCGGGCTTTTGGAACGGATTAATGTCTTGGTTTTCAGCATTTTCTGATACAAAAAAAGGAAGTTCTGTGATTTATATAATGAAAAAGGCAGCGAACAGTTAGCAGTGAACAGTTAGCAGTTATTTCGCAAGCTGCCGCAAGCGTCCGCTTCCATACTCGAAGTAGATGCTTCAAGAAAGGAGGTACAAGCGGGAGTTTGCACCAGCAATACAACAAACATGATAACCTTTTGAGTATTTCTTAGTGCCATAGGCACGAAATATTTATAGAAAATGGAATTTTACCCCAATTTATCGCATTTTTCGTGCAAGCACGAAAAACAAAAGGGGGGCGAGGCATGTTTTTTCTATAAATATCGCGTCCCTACGGGACAATAAAACCGCTATTTAGTTAATTTTCATTCCTTATACTAAAAATTCAGATTCATTTTTCATTTCTCATTTTTCATTTATAAATGTACACTTCCCTCCACGATTGCCTCATAGATTTGGAAAAAAACGGTCATCTTGTTCGTATAAAACAAGAGATTGACCCAAATTTGGAAATGGCTGAAATTCAACGGCGTGCCTACGAAAAGCAAGCTCCTGCCCTTTTCTTTGAAAAGGTAAAAGGCAGCCCTTTTCCTGCCGTTTCCAATTTGTATGGAACGATAGATAGGTGCGAATTTATTTTTCGTAAAACCTTGTCAGGTATCAAAAAAGTCGTAGAACTCAAAGCTGACCCTACGAATTTCCTCAAATCTCCGCACAAATACCTATCTGCGCCTTTTACAGCTATTAATTCCCTGCCTATGCGCACGTGGAATAGCCCTGTTTTGTGGGGAAAAACGACTTTGTCCCAACTTCCGCAACTCAAATCTTGGAGCATGGACGGCGGCGCGTATATCACATTGCCACAAGTTTATACAGAAGATTTGGACTCTCCCGGCGTTATGAAGTCGAATTTGGGCATGTATAGGATTCAAATTTCTGGAAATGACTTTATTCCTGACAAAGAATTGGGCTTGCATTACCAAATTCATCGCGGAATTGGCGTGCATCATAGCAAAGCAAACGCCCGAAATGAAAAGTTAAAAGTGAGTATTTTTATAGGGGGACCTCCTGCACATACTTTTGCAGCCGTTATGCCTTTGCCCGAAGGACTTTCTGAACTCATGTTTGCGGGAATGTTTGCAGGGCGGAGATTTCGTTATACAAGAAAAGAGGGGCATTTTATTTCCTCTGATGCTGATTTTTGCATGGTAGGCACGATTGACCCAACTAAAACGAAGCCCGAAGGCCCTTTTGGCGACCATCTCGGCTATTATTCGCTGGCACATGAGTTTCCTGTGATGGAAGTAGAAGCCGTTTATCATAGAAAAAATGCCATTTTTCCCTTCACAGTCGTGGGCAGACCGCCGCAGGAGGACACAAGTTTTGGGCATCTCATACACGAGGTTACGGCTGCGATGGTGCCTGTGTCGATTGCGGGCTTACAAGCCATGCATGCCGTAGATGCGGCAGGGGTTCATCCATTGTTATTGGCAGTAGGAAGTGAAAGATATGCGCCTTATCGTAAACGGATTCCGCAAGAGATTTTGACCATCGCAAATGCCATTCTCGGCTTTAATCAGGCTTCTTTGGCAAAGTATTTGATGATTGTCGCAAAAGAAGATAATCCGCCCATAATCAATGATTTACCCGCTTATTTTCAGCATATTTGGGAAAGAATAGATTTGACACGCGACCTGCATTTTCAAACCAAAACCACAATGGATACTTTGGACTATTCAGGTACAGCTTTGAATGAGGGTTCAAAAGTGGTGATGGCGGCTGCTGGGGAAAAAATAAGGACTTTGGCAACGGAATTACCTGCGAATTTCGACCTGCCACAAGGTTTTTCAAAGCCTGTATTTTGTCTGCCCGGAATTATTGCCGTTCAAGCCCCCAAATTTGACAAGCATATTATAAACATAGGTGAACCTGCTGCCCTTCGTTTTACCCAAGAAATGGAAAAAGTGCAAAATATGGCAGGGATTCCTTTGATAGTTTTGGTAGATGATAGTGAATTTACCGCAGCAAAACTCAATAATTTTCTGTGGATAACATTTACTCGTTCCAATCCTTCGCATGATATTTATGGAGTTGGGGCTTTTACTTCACACAAACATTGGGGCTGCAAGGGTTCGCTTGTGATAGATGCACGCATTAAGCCACATCACGCACCTCCTTTGTTAGAAGATGCAGAAATTATAAAAAGAGTAGATGCTTTGGCAGCGAAAGGGGGAGCTTTGGAGGGAGTTATTTAGGATTTCGCGCAAATTCTCACAGATTTAATCGCAGAGTTGAACAAATGTTTCGCAAATGTCCTTATATTTGTACTTAAAATCCGCAACATGCAGCTAAAAAATCTCTCATTAGAAAATTTTAAATGTTTCCGCAAATTGAATATGGACTTGGGCAAAATCACTTTGCTGACAGGGGCGAATAGTAGTGGCAAAAGCTCTGTGATTTCTGCTATTTTGGGTATGATGCAAACACAAGGTTTTCCGCTTTATTTTTCGCCAAATGGAAAGTATATAGATATGGGAAGTTTTGAAGATTTGAGCTGGAATCATGAAAAGGGAAATGAGATAAAGATTGGGCTGAATATAAAAGCGTTTTCAATCGAAGGTGGGGTAGAAACTGTATGGATTGACAATCAGTGGAATACGCCTATTCTGAAAGAAATGATTCCTTATAATAATATTTTGCCCGATATTAATTTTAGGCATTTCAACTATCTTTCCTCCCACAGACAGCCTACACAAAGATTTCGTTTTCAAGCATCTAAAAGCGAATATGACGTAAATAAGTATGGCGAAAACTACGATTTACAGATTGTAGCTTGGAAAGAAAACAATCCAGAACTACTACAAATACTTGTAAAACACCTAAAAAAAATACAGTTGTTTGAGAAAATTATGATAAAACGAAAGTCAGGCGGAACTTTTGAGTTATTGGTAAAAAATCAAGCAAAAAGTGCATATCAAAACCTCTATGATGTAGGCACTGGGGTAAGCCATTTTTTGCCCATAATTGTAGCGGATTTGCAGTTGCCGCAGGATTCTACTTTGATTGTTTCTGACCCAGAACTGCATTTACACCCCAATGTACAGGCAAATTTCGGCACTTATTTGGTCAATCAAGTAAGAGAAAATAACAAAAATTACCTTATAGAAACGCATAGCGAATACTTGCTTAATCGCCTACGTTTGGAAATTGTGAAAGGAAATATTGCGCCAGAAGAGGTCAAAGTATATTATTTGGAAAATAATGGAATAGAATCTACTTGTTTTAGCATTGATTTGCTGAAAAATGGGCAAGTAAAAGGCGCGCCACCTGCATTTTTTGAAACCTATATGAAAGACCATTTAGCCATAGCCCTCAACAGTTTTGCATAACTCATGAAAGATATTTTTATAGACACTAACATTGCTAAAAATTTCACAAACCCGCTTGACAAGGAATATAAAGCCTTGATAGCGTGGCTAATGTGTTATGATGAAAGTAAAAAAGAAGACAATGCTGTGTTGGTTTTGTCTCAAAAACTATTAGCAGAATATGGCAGGTCTATACAGCCTACCACTTATGGAAACACACATATTCATCTGATTTTTGCTAAAATGAAACAAGAAGGGCGAACGAATGAAATTAATAACGCCCAAATTAAACAATTTAAGAAAGAAAATTTTACCCCTAAATTGCTCAAAAAATTGACCTCAAATAAAGAAGATAGGGAGCATATTCCTACCGTTATTCTGTCTTACCGAAAATTAGCCCTTACGATAGATGACAATTTTAAGAAAGATTTAGCCTCTTTTGGGGCTACTGTCCTAAAAAAGCCTGAAAAAGAGCATTATAAATAAGGAAAAACACGCCTTTTGAAAGATTTTTTTTGAAAAAATGCCTCTATTATTTCACAAACTGCATCATAATTTTGCGAAAAGCGGCTAATAAATAGGGCAAATCTTTTTTTTCAAAATAATAACGTTCCTTATCAATATAGGCTGTTTTTTCGTTCAATTCTAAAAAAAGCCAGTCAAAAGCATTGGTTACGCAGCCATATACGACTGGGGAAGGCTTATTGTTATGCGTGTTAAATAATTGAGCAGCATACATTTCTGCAAAAGCCTGTGGAATCCCTTCTTCTACGGTTTTGTCTTTTGCCTCTACCAAACAAAAAACGGAAGATTTTATTTCTATGCTATGTTCTGTGCTAAATAAATAATCGCATCTACCCGTAAGCCCTTCTTCTTTTTTTACCTCAAAAGTATAGCCCGAATACAAGGTAATTTGCGAAGGAAATTGTAAAATAACCTCTTTCAAAACAGGAGAAATAAGGTATTCAGATTTTGCTTTTTCGCTTAATAAAGGCATTTCTCGCCCAAATTCGTAATCTGCCATCAAGCGTTCTGAAGGCGGATAAGGAGAAAGATTTTCTTTATCAAAAAGCTTTTTTACCCGTTCTATCAGCCCAAAACGCTTTTCTAATTCTGCCATGTTAAAGTCGCTATAAGCCATAATATAGAATAATTTTATTGTAACAGTTCATCTGTTGGCAAAAATAAGGAAAAAGTAGGAGAATTGCGCATTTTTCCCACAAATATTTGTTCATTTTCCATGATATACACCCTCAAAATGAAATCGCAACAGGCTTTTTTCGGTTTGAAAAACCCCACAACTATAGCAACTCCCGATACAAAGCCAGAGGATTTAGGGGGCAAGCAAGAAAAAATATACCCACACACTATATTTTGCGTTCCCTGTAGCTTAGGCTTTAGCCTGAGCATCTCAAAATTTGCTCGTTTCTGCGTAACGCAAGCTAAAGCATGCGCTACACGTACCACAAATTTATCTGTTTAGGTTATTTCTTGCTCGTATTTAGTTGGGTACTTTATTTTTTGAATAGCCCCTAAATATTACGTCCCTACGTTTCTATAAATATTACGTCCCTACCCTACGACTTTTTGAGCGTTATTGATTATTTTCTATAAATATCGCGTCCCTACGGGACTATAAAACCATTTAATTTTAATTCTTAAACTACTTTAAGAAGGTGCGAAAACTCATTTTCTATCGAAAACTTCATTATTATGATAATGAATAAATGCTAAATCAGGCATGAATTTTTGCGGCAAAATGATTTTTTGACCTTCTTTTTCCGAAAAATAATGGTGATAAAAGGCTTGATTTGAAAAACGTTTTAACCTTTCTTTTCAGTCTTTTCAAGATGCGAAAAATGTCGTAAATGCCTTCAGAAGCTGCGGAATATGATTTACTTATGTCATAATTTCTGCCTTTTAACAATAGAAAATGCCAGTTTTCGCTCGAAAGCGTTAGTCCATAAATTGCGTTCTTTGCGGTTCTATTGTTTATGAGAAAGCCATGCAAAGAACGCAATGGAATCACTCAAAATCGCTAACTTTGCGTCCTTTGCGTGGGATTTCTTTGCGAACTTTGCGGTTTTTAGGCTCAAAAGTCGAAAATTTTTACTCTTTTTCTTTAAAGTAAGAAAATTTTTACTTACTTACTTCATATTCGCAATCAAAGACTTCGTAAACTCCGCTGTCCCTGCTTTTCCGCCCAAGTCGCCTGTACAACAATCTTTATCTTTCAAGGTTGTGAACAAAGCCTGTTCGATTTTGTCGGCTACTTCAAATTTGCTCAAATGGCGCAACATCATGATAGCAGATTGCAACAAAGCCGTAGGATTTGCCTTGTTTTGCCCTGCAATGTCAGGTGCGGAACCATGTACAGCTTCAAAAATGGCACAATCTTTTCCTACATTTGCCCCAGCCACAATGCCAAGCCCGCCTACTAAGGCTGCCATCAAGTCGGAAAGAATATCGCCAAACAAATTTGTGGTAACTAACACATCATATCTTTCGGGGTACGCCACAAGCTGCATACACATATTGTCAATGATTTTGTCTTCCCAAGCCACCTGCGGAAATTCTGCGGCGACTTCTTTTGCCACTTGCAAGAAAAAGGCACTCGAAGACTTCAAAATATTTGCCTTGTGAACGATTGTTACCTTTTTGCGGTTGTGTTTTACCGCATATTCAAAGGCTGAACGCACAATTCTATCGCAGCCCAAGCGAGTTACGCGTGCGATAGAGTCGTAGATTTGATGTTTTTCGTCAAAAAGTTCCAAGCCAGAATACAAGCCTTCTGTATTTTCACGAAATAACACAATGTCAATTCCTTCAAATTTCGTAGCTACGCCTTCAATAGACTTGCAAGGGCGGATATTTTGATACAAGTCGAACATCAAACGCAAAGAGACATTGATGCTGCGAAAGCCATCGCCTATGGGGGTTGTGATAGGACCTTTTAGGGCGACTTTGTGTAGTTTGATAGAGGCAATCAATTCCTCTGTAATCAATTTGCCGCAAGCATTGAAGGAGGTAATGCCAGCATCATGTTTGTCGTAGATGAGGTCTGCACCTGCTGCGTCTAAGATAGATACGACTGCATCTGTGATTTCGGGACCGATTCCGTCCCCTTGAATGAGTGTTATAGTTGTGGACATAAATATGTTATTTCATTATGTTGTGTGGATTTTCGTCATCAGCAAGCCTTATGTTCTGCGATTTTTTATTTATTTTTCGTATGAAGGGTTACAACATTCTCGTCTAAATCAAGGCAAACTTTATGCCCTTCAAAAAAATCTAAGCCAAGTACTCCATCAAAATCCGCAAAAATTCCATGCGCAAAGAAGTCATAAGAAGCCACTTTCATATTTTTGCGGGTCAAACCTAAACTACTAAATTCCTCAATTACAAAAATATACGTGTCTATTTCTCCGTTTGCGGTTTCCATTGAGGCAATGCCAATGCTTTGTTTCAACTCATAACCCGCCATTAAAAGCGGGGTAAGGTCAATCGTAGTATGAGATGCGCCTGTATCAAGCGCCAATGCCAAACGGTCTTTATCCACTTGGCAAGGTATTACGACAAGGTTATCCTCTGTTTTTCGGGTAAAACGATGTTCATTCATAACAGCCATTTACGATTTTGAGGGATAAAACCCGTATAAACGCAGGTAACACATTCAAACCCCTTTCTAACCTCTTTGGCTTTATAGCCAATTTCGCGCCTATCTTCACTTGCCAATAGAACAACTCCTTTCACCAACTTACTCATAATTGAGCCAAGCGTGTATTCATTATCCAATTCAGGATTGCCAATTAACACCCATTTATTGGGGAACTGTTTGATAATATCTTCTTTACTTAATATTTCCATAATGATTCAAAATTTGTGCAAATATACACATTTTTAGGGTATTATGTTGAATTCTATGACAGAACCAAGGTGTTTTTCATATACATAATAATTTATAGTACTATCGCATAACATGCAGATTTTTCCTTCCCTACTCCATCAATCCTCGTCCTTTTTTGATAATAAGCCCTTTTTCTTTGAAATCTTGAAACAATCTATCCAAAATTCCATTAATAAAGATATTACTTTTGGGCGTACTATATTGCTTTGACAATTCTAAATATTCATTCATCGTAACTTTTACGGGAATATCCTCAAAATTCAGCACTTCGCAAATCGCAAGGTGAATAATGACCCTATCCAACCAAGCAATGCGTTTGAGTTCCCAATTATCTGCTTTTCCTTGCAGAAAAGAGTCATACAATTCCTCGTTTTTGAGGGTTTCATAAAACAAGGTTTTCATCATTTGCATGTCCCCTTCAATGCCTTTTTGGGCTTCTAAGGCAAGAATAAGCGGCTCCACATCTTTTAACACATGGTCATAGACTTGTTGTACCTCATTGTGAGAGATATAAGAAGAAAAAACTGCTTGCATCACACTTGCCCTAATTTCTCTACGATTTATCATACATCATTTATAGTTGTGTTTCACGCAGATTTTCGGGGATTTAAGCGCGGATTTTCGCAAATTAGCTATTATCTGCGAGAAATCTGCGTCTCTATCTGCGTGAACCCTAACGATTGAGGGCGCAAAATTACGCTTTTTTGGGAGTTTGATACTATCTTTTTAAAAAAAAGCCGTTGTTAGTGGGACACTGACAACGGCTGG
>JAYUZN010000620.1:0-9345 GCA_043751755.1 Bacteroidota bacterium
TCCGCCGAATCCGACACCGCCTTCAGAGGCAAAATACATGACAGTCGCATCTTCATTCAACATAGGAGAACGCTCGCCAAAAGGTGAATTGATAAACTCTCCTGCATTTTCGGGAGCCGACCAGCCGTCACCTGTTCTGTGCGAAATCCAAATGTCCATGCTACCTCTGCCGCCGTCTCTATCCGAAACGAACACCAAAGTCATGCCATCTCCAGACACATAAGGCTGTGTATCATAGCAAGGAACCGTTTTTGTTTTTCCTTTAGAATTGACTACGACATTTTTAACGCCATTTACGCTTTTTACAGGCGTAGGCTTGCTCCATTTTTTGTTGGAATAGTCGTATCTTGTTTCGTATATACTACACTCAAAGGCATTGCTTTTCTTTTTGCCTTGATTACAAATTGTGTAATACATAGTAAGTCCATCTCCCGTAAAAGAAGCACCGCCATCATTTACAGGTGTATTGATAGGCAAACCCATGTTGATAATTTCTGCCCCAAAAGTGCTATCATCTTCCATGACCACCATATACAAATCCGAGAAAGCCTCCTCATTTAAGCCTTGATAGGCTGTACTGTTCTTTGCATTTTTGCCCGTCAGTTTTCTATGTGAAGTAAAAACTACAAATTTATCTTCCTGACGTTGGTCCAAGTACGCAGGCAACATATCAATCGCAGAGGAATTGAAAGAAACGGTATCTACGCGATAAGGCGGTTTCTTTTCAGATTCGCTTTCTGCAAAGTCGCAACCTTTGATTTCGGTTTGAGAGCGCAAATAATATTCGTCATCTTGAGCAGGATGTTTGCGCTGAAACATCAAGAAGGATTCTTTCGCCTTCATATAGTTGTTCAACTTTTTATAGACCAATCCCAGTTCCAAATACGCAGTATCATTGCGCTCAGGGTCGGTCTCAATCGCTTTGCGGAACCAACGTTGTGCTTCACGATAGTCGTGAATTTTGTTGCTAATCAACGCCATTCTATAGATAGAATGATAGTGATTAGGGTCTAAAGCTAACACTTGCTGATAATAGTTACTTGCCTCGGAGTAAGTAGCAACAGAATAGGCTGCGTCCGCTTTTTTCAACACTTTGTTTAACGCCTTTGTATCGCCCTGCGCTTGCAAGTACAAGGGTGCGGCAAGAATTGCCATAAGCATGAGTGTGGTCAACACTCCATGAAGTAACCTTGTCATCATATTTGTATTAGGTTGTTGCTTATAAAAAACCTGTTCAGAATAGTGCATATTGTATGGAATTACTGATTAAAGATGTGTGAATTATGGGAGGAGATGAGAATTTTTGGTTCACGCAGATTTTCGCAGATGGGGACGCAGATTTATACAGATTAAGAATAGTCCTGCAAGTCTTAATCTAATTTGCGCAAATCTGCGGTTAAATTTGCGCAAATCTGCGTGAAATTACAGGACACAAAATTACAAGATTATATTTGAATAAACAAACATTGCGCTTAAAACAGCACCACCCACAGCATAAAATCGCTTATAAGGAGGCTGATTGCGGCAATCACAAAGGACGAAATCGTAGCATCTCCCAAGCCTTGCGTTCCGCCTTCCGCCGAAAGTCCTTTGTAGCAACCTATGAGCGAAATCTCTATGCCAAAAAAAGTAGCCTTTATCAAGCCGCCTACCAAGTCTTTGAATTGAAACATACTGCGCACCGAATCCATAAATACAAAGTACGATATATTCAAAAAATAGGTAGAAACCGCTAAAGCCCCTACTACCGCTACTGCCATCGCAAAGAGTGCCAAAATCGGCATCATGCTTGTCATTGCCACAAAACGGGGCATTACAAGGTAGCGCACAGGGTCAATAGACATGGTTTTAAGCGCGTCTATTTGTTCCGAAGCCTTCATTGCGCCTATTTCTGCCGTCATAGATGCCCCTACTCGTCCGCTCATCACCAAGCCCGTCAGCACAGGAGCCATCTCCATTATAATAGTTTTTGCTACTTCGCCGCCCAACAAAGAAAAAGGAGCTAAACCTCTAAATTGATAGGCAGCTTGCCACGCAATCGTTGTTCCTGCAAAAACGCCCACCATCAGCACTATCGGAATTGCATCTACGCCTATTCGCTCTATTTGGTATAAAATGCGATGGTTGTCGCGCAAAATGTAGCGCAAACAGCCTAAGACTCGATAGGTCAAATATCCAAACTCGCCCAATGCGTATAACATGTTTCTGTTTGCTTTCTCGCAGATTTTCGCAGATTAGGGACGCAGATTTACACAGATTAAGAAAAATTTGCGAAAATCTGCGGTTAAATCTGCGCTAATCTGCGTGAACCCCCACAACTCTCCCGAAATCACAGGCAAATAAAAAGAATATTTTGCAGAAAAATACTTTTTCCTATCAATAATTGTTTATTTTTTATTTGCACAATTCCATTTAAACGGCAATATTAGCAATATTATATGGAATACACATTCCTATCTTACATTTTTTTTTCAATTTTATATACTTATGATACATATTTTGGTCAAACAGCCCGAAAATCGGCTCATTTATACGCTTTCTGTTATGTTTGAGACGATTTTTCAGATTCCGTATAATATTATTTTGCTCGAAAAATTTGAGGCTAATCCCGCTATTTTTACCTTAAATTATACCTCCCTTTTTATCCCAAATACTTTGCAAATCCCGAATAAGTCTTTTGTTTCAGAAGGGGACAAACATAAGCCTTTTTTGTTAGATGAACATATATCTTTTCGTCAAAATTGGGAAGTGCCTCCTATAAGCCCTCAAGCTGAAAATGTTTTCCCTTTTGATATTTTTTCGGCGGTATTTTATCTGTTATCTGACTACGAAAAATATCAGTTCTCTTTTTTTGATGCACATCAACGTTATGACGAGAAAAGCTATCCTTCTTATAAGATGCAGCTGTTCAAAACGCCCTTAGTCACTATTTTGTGCGATGAATTACTGCGTTTTTTCCCCAACAACTTACGAGACTTGGCAAAAAAAAACAAAAAATATACTTATAAAATAACCTTTGATATTGATAATCCATGGAAACATAAGCACAAAGCCCTGCCGATTCAAGTAGCAGGTTTTGTAAAAAACATTTTGGCGTGCAATAAAGAGAATTTATTTGAAAGATGGACTATTTTGAAGGGTAGAAAAGATGTAAATGATACATTTGAGGAAATAATAAGCCTTTGTCCGCCCTCAAAAACGCAGTTTTTTTGCCTTATAGACCGTCATTCTGTCTATGACACACGTTTTACCTACAAACACCCACAACTTCGCCTCCTCTTGCAAAGCCTCTCTGAAAAGGGCTATGCCATGGGCATTCACCCTTCTTATACCTCTTTTGATTCCGAAAAAAAGATAGCTTTTGAAACCGAACAGCTCACACATATTATAAACGTACCTATCACGGATTCTCGGCAGCATTTTTTGCGCTATCGCCTGCCCGATACTTTTCGCTATTTGCAAAAGGCAGGTATCACAGAGGATTATACTTTGTGTCTGCGCAATGACATAGGTTTTCCTTGCGGAATGGCATTGCCGTTTAAGTGGTATGATTTGGAAAAAGAGGAGATTTCTAATTTGACATTGCACCCTACTTTGGCAATGGACAGGGCTTTGCAACAATATATGCAGCTTTCGCCCGCAGAGGCATTGGAAAAAGTGAGGGATTTGGTAGAAACAGTACGGCAAATAGGCGGAGAAATGGTGATGGTTTTTCACAATGAGTCGCTATCTGAATCGGGGGAATGGAAGGGCTGGAGCGAGGCGATAAGGGAAATGATAGCAGTTATTAGTTCACGCAGATAAGCGCGGATTTTGGCAGATTTCGCAGATAGTATATTTTTATCTGCGAAATCTGCTTTCATCTGCGAAAATCTGCGCGAAATCCTAAGCTCTCTGCAAATCAATCATTTCCAACATTGCTACAGCCGCTTCACAGCCTTTATTTCCCAACTTTCCCCCAGCTCTATCAAGGGCTTGCGCATCAGTATTGGGCGTAAGCACCCCAAAAATCGCAGGAATATTGTAATCTAAGCCCACCCGCATCACGCCGTCTGCCACCGATTGACAGATAAAATCAAAGTGCCTCGTTTCGCCTTGAATCACACAGCCCAAACAAATAACCCCGTCAAGCGGATTATCTTCCAAGTTTTTGTCTATGGCAAACATAGCCCCTGTCGGAAGTTCATACGAGCCGGGTACGTTATAACGTAGGATATTGTCAAAATCTACGCCTGCAGCAATGAGTACATCTACTGCCCCTTTGAAAAGGGCTTCTGTTACAGCAGGATTCCACTTGCTGACAATAAGGGCAATCACATCATCTTTGTGAGATTTGCCTTGTGTGTATTGAATATGGGAAAGGTCGTGTGCAGACATAGTGTTATACTTTTTTATAATTTTGCTGGGATAAATAATTGTCTATGGCATCAATTATTTGCGTTAAAAACAGAAAAATATCTGCTTTAATGATTTGTAATTCGGAGAGTTGAAAGCGATTTCCACATTCATTGAAGGATAGCCTGCCATGAGCAAGTAGATTTCTATTTGTTTTGATAGTTAAAGCATGAGAACCTGCTGTTATTGTACTCATATTCCAACCATATTTTGCCGCTAACATTTTTGCCTTTCTTAAATCAACCCCACCCGAAATATTCACTCCTTTGACTTTTGACAAATAACTTTGGTCATCATCATTGACCTCTACTATGTTAATAACATCATTTGAAATACTTTGAAGTATGTCCCAAATTTGACCAGAAGCGTCATTTTTTTGAAAGTTATTATACGCATATTCTATCCAAATTTTTTGAATATTAGGAATTGCAACCCCATAACTTACAGGGGCTTTTTCATCAGAAATGGCAAGATGAATCGCATCAATACATTGTCGCATGACTGCTTCCATCATGTTATATAGCATCATGACCGTATTTGCTCTGAGGGTAGGAAATAGTTCTACCTGTATTGACTCAATCGCCTTATCCTTAAATTGCAAATGGGCTTTTTGAGTGATGGTTTTTTCTAAGAAATCAAAATATACATTAATTTCTTGTTCCCGTTTGGCAAAAAAATATCTTACTTCTACCATATATTAGATTTCCACAAACATATCATTAATGCGCTTAAACATAGCGATTCTGGATTTCTCCGAAATTTTATCTGTTAAAACAACGATACGAATGAAGGTATTTTTAAATTTTCTTTGGCGAGGAACAGACAAGTCTTGAAAACAAAAACCGTTAAGATTCGTCAATTTTTCCAAGTCTTGCAACATTAAAGTGTTATCCATAAATGCGGCAAGTGCTATTACTCGCTGCGAACCATCTACCATTTCGCGCCGCCCTGTTCCACTTATTTCTGCAAGAAAAATAAAAGGAGTAGGCAAGCCTAAAATAATAGACTCTATAAACTTAGCTTGTTTAGCTACCTCCCATACAAACTGCTGCTGATAATCAGGAACATATATCTCATTTTCATTAGGATACCCCATTTTGTAGCTGTTCACAAGTTGTTCTATGGTAAACTCCTGCACATCATACAAAATTTCTGCTTGCTCTTTGAAGATTTGTTCTTCCGCTTTTTCTACTAATAGATTTGTAATAGCCATAATTGTATAATTGAGTTATATAAAAGCATCTATGATGCGTTGAAAAACGCCCAAAATAAGCGGCAAACTATCAATATAATATTTTTCTATATCTGTATAAATAACATTGCCTTCTAACTTCAAAAACAGCCAATCATCTCCTGTTGTAACGCAGCCAAATATGGCAGGAAAGTCAAAACCTTCTTTTTCATTTACCATTTTCGCACCTAACATCTGCGCCACACATTGCCCCAATCCAGACATAATATTCTCATTTTCAGCTTCTACCAAGCATATAATTGGCATTTCAGCCGTAGAAGAATCTGGGCTTTTGGAAAAAATAAAATCACATTCGCCATTCAGTCCTTGTTCTTTATTTGCCTCCAAATTTTCTCCCGAATAAAGCCCGATAACATGAGAATTTTTCTCCTTAATTTCCAATAAAATCTGCGCTACAATATATTCAGAACGGCTTTTTTCATTGTTGAGGGAAATGAGTTTGGCACGTTCCAAAATAGCCAACAACAAGGGAGAAGGGGCTATGCCCTCCAAAGTCTGTTTATCAAATAAAATGACCTTTTTTTCGGTTAAATCAAAGGTCTTTTTTACCATTTTGAAGGAAAATGACCTATATCCCATATAATTGCAGTAAGGAGTTGAAAGTTATAAGTTGAGAGTTGAAAGTTAGCATAATTGACTAATAATGAATAATTTACGCTAAAAATATATTCCTAACTTATTTCTCATTGATACTTATTGCACAAAAATAAGAAAAATTGGCACATATTAAAAATAGATGCCAATTTTTGTTTTAATTTATCTAAGTCAAAGCCACTTCGAGGGTCTGCGACCACTCGAAGGGCATCAAAACTAAATTCGTTTGAGTAAGTAACCCCTCGAAGGGGTTGCCTACCTATATTATTCCGCCCTACCAATATACTTATCAATCGTAGTAGCTTCCGCGCTCAAAGGATATTTTTCTTTGATAGACTTGTAGATTTCCAAAGCTTTGCTTTTGTTGCCAGCTGCTTCATACGCCTCGCCTGCGTGTTTGAGGACAAAAGGACGAAGTTGATCGTCTTTTTCGGTAGTTGTATTTGCCGCTTTTTCAAACAATTCTGCTGCTTCTGCTTCTTTGCCTAAGTCTTCTTGTGCAAACGCAAGGGCAATATAGGCTGCCGCAGAAACCAAATTATCTCCTTTTGAAAAAGATTCTAACATTTTGATGCCTTCTTCCGTTTTGCCCTGCTTCAACAAAGCAATCCCTGCCATATATTTCGCTTGATTGCCCACCTCTGTGCCGCCATATTCGTCCGCAACAGACAGCAAGCCCGAAGATGCGCCATCGCCGTCTAAGGCTTTTTTCAAAGAATCTTTTTCCCAATAATACACAGCGTTAAAAGCTGCATTTTCGGCGGTTTCATTTTTGTTCGCATTCAAAGAAGTCCATGCAAAATACCCAATGACCAACGCCAATATCCCCGCCCCTGCCAGAATATAGGTCTTGTATTGATTCCAAAATTCCGCGCCACTTGCGCCGTCCGCCTCCTGCAATACTTCTTCAGATTGAAGGATTTCTTTGTCTTCTGCCATGATATGTTGTTAGTTTAAAAAATCAAGATGATGGATAAACAAGTGATTTTCAATACGTTAATATGAAATGTGTTGAAATGTGTGTTTACACTTGCCGAAATAGGGTGCAAAAAAAGCAAATTTGTTCAAATATTACAAGTTTTTATAAAAGAAAATTGAAAAAAGGTAATAATTTCCCTTAGACAAAGGGTATTTTGACAAACAAACCCTTTGCGAAAACCTGCGTAAAATACCTATCAAACCGAAAAAACATGGATATTTCTTTTACGATTGCCACTTACAAGACGATAGACCGCACCATTTTGCTTGAAGAGATTGTGAAACCCAAGCCCCAAAAACCCCTGAAAATTGATGCTAAGATTCAAGCGTTGATTGATGAAATTGGAAAAGATGAGCCTACCTAAAATTCTCTTTTGGACAAAGGTTTTCTCCCTTTTTAAGGGCTTATGCAAAAGTTGTTTTTATAGTCACGAATTGCCCGAATGAACAGCTCTAACTCGTGAAAATTCGGGACAAAATGCGTAAGTCTATATGTATTTATAGGTTTGCGCACCCTTGAAAGGTTCGCCCCCCTATTACAAATCACGATTCGGGCATTTCCACCTCCATTGCCCAATCGAAGCGAGTAGCCGCAGGAACTGCCCAAGGTGCGCCATTATTTTCGATATTGGTAAACATTCTTGCCCAAGAATCGGGAATGATGGCTTTTTCCATCACCAAAAAGCGGCGCAAATCGATAATAGTCGAAACGTGGTCTATCGTTACAGGGCAGGCTTCTACGCAGGCATTGCAGGTCGTACATGCCCAAAGTTCCTCGTTAGACACATAATTTTCGCCCAATAAAGTATGCGTGTAGGCTTCTTCTGCGCCCGCTATTGCTTTGTCCGAAGGAACAATAACCCCATTTTCGTCTGCGACCAATTTATATTTTTGAATCTCCTCCAAACGGTCTCTTGTGTCCATAATGATTTTGCGAGGAGAGAGTTTTTTGCCTGTAATATTGGCAGGACAAACGTCCGAACATCTGCCACATTCTGTACAAGAATAGGAATCCAAGAGGTTTTTCCAAGAAATATCGGTTACATCTGTTGCGCCAAAACGTTTAGGCGCATTTTCCATCACAGGCACTTGATAGGACGGGTCAAAAGCCGCCTTGACTTCGTGGGTAATTTGCTCCAAAGAATTGAAATGCCCTGCGGGAATGAGTTTGGAATAAAAGACATTGGGAAAGGCAGCTATAATATGAAAATGTTTGGAACGGGGGATATAATTCAAAAATAACAAGATTCCTACGATATGTATCCACCAACCTGCGGTCTTTAAGAGGGTCAAAAGGGTAATATTTGTGCCAAACGCGCAGCATAGTAGGTTACTAATGGGAAAAGCCCCTGCAAGTTCATGCTTTTCTATGCAAGCCATCGACACATCTGCAATATTAAAGGTAAAAAGGGCAAACATCAAGACGATTTCTGTCCATAAAATGACATTTGCATCAACAAAGTTGGCATTTTTCATTTCTATCCCCGAAAAACGTTTGATTTTTAGCACATTCCTTCTGTATAAAAGAATGACACAGGCAATAATGACCAAGAAACCCAAGATTTCATTTACTGCCATAAGTGCATCATACAAAATGCCCAAAAAGCTCAAAGACCTATGCTCGCCAGAAATGCCATCTATCAAAATTTCTATGAGTTCTATGTTTATAACCAAAAAACCCACATACACAAGCCCATGCAAAATGGCAGGGGTAGGCTTTTTGAACATTTTTTGCTGCCCAAAAGCCACTAATATCATACGATTTAGGCGTTCTGAAAAGCGGTCTTTGCGCACATCAGGTCGCCCAAGATTGACGTTTGAGAGGACTGCTTTGAGCTGTGTGCCAAAAAAATAAAAGGCTGCGACAGCTATGAGGAGAAATAAAATGTTGTCTATGTATTGCATGGGGAAATGAAAATTGAGAAATAAAAATTGAGAAATAAAAGCCTTATATTTGCTCTCATCTGCGGGAATCTATTTAGTGAGCGATAGCAGAACCATGTATCTTGCATCAGTTTACATTTCCACCCCTACCCTTACAGCCACGATTCTTTTCAATCTTTTCAAGATACGAAAAATGTCATATATGTCTTTTGAGCCTGCTGAATAAGAGCTACTTATGTCAT
>JAYUZN010000621.1:0-5828 GCA_043751755.1 Bacteroidota bacterium
CCCGCTCCCTCTCTTGTTTTTCGTGCTTGCACGAAAAACGGAATAAATTGGGGGAAAAATTCCATTTTCTATAAATATTTCGTGCCTACGGCACTAAGAAAGGCTCAAAATGACTGCTATAACTAAATCATCAAGTTATTTAATTTTCATTCCTAAGAAAAAAAAAGCGTACATTTGAACGCATTTTTACCGTCTATTTTTTTTATCCAAAATGAATAAATACTACCTTCTCTTTGCTACTTTTTTGTGCGGAATAAACGCCTCCTTCGCACAATGTGCCGAAACTGATGAGACAAAAGTCTTGCTTGTGGGCGATAGTTGGGCGTTTTTTATGGGCGTGGACCAAACTATTGACCATGCTTTGCAAAAATGGGGACATTCGCATTACAAATATTTTACAAATACTACTATTGCCGAAAATGGTGCAGAAACAGACGACTTTTTGAAGCCCGACAAGCAAGCCGAAATCATTGCGCAAATGCAGGCACATCCTAACATCGAGGTCATCCATTTGAGCATTGGCGGAAACGACTTTTTGGGCGATTGGAATATCCATTTTACGCAAGTTCAAACCGATTCTTTGATGCAAGCTGTTCAAGTGCGTTTGTTGCAAGTGATTGATTTTCTAAAAAGTACCAAACCCGGCATCAAAATCCTTTGGAGCGGCTATGCTTACCCCAATTTTGAGGAGGTCATAGAAGATTCTGCCCCTTTTCAAAGCAATCACCCCTTTTATAACACTTGGGAAAGTATGGGTTTTCCTACTTTTTTGCAAATAAATACCCTTTTGGACAGCGTGGCGCACAAAATGGAAATCTATGCTGCCAGCGACCCACAAGTGGCATTTGTCAGTGCTGCCAGCATTTTGCAATATACTTTTGGGCAAAATGACCCACTTACCGTTGCCCCTTTTGGCACTTACGGGGCTTATACTGCCTTTCTGCCTTATGGCTACCCCACTTATCCTTCGCCCAAAGAGGCGATGCGCGACTACTTTTTGACAAAAGATTGCTTTCATCTTTCGCCCAAAGGCTATGACGATATGGTGGAATACCAGATGCAAAAATTTTATCAGAAATATTTGATGGACGACCAGTATTTTTTGGCAGAAAACAACCTTCAAAATGGCTCGATTTCTTCGGCAGGCAATACTACAATAGGGCTACAAATGGGCAAAATGGGAACAGAATCGGTCTCTACGGCTCTTTCTTTCAATACGACTACTATGCCAGACACGCCTTTGACGGCGGCAAGTATCTTTTTGAGAACCAGCGCAATAACAGGCGCAAATCCGATAAATGGCAATGTAGAAGTGAAAATCAAGCAGGGCAATTTTGGCACAAGCGCGAATGTACAGGGAATGGATTACACTGCGGCGGCAGATGCTACAGGAAATGCTTGTGTGTTTGGCTCGAATAATGGACAAGGGCATTGGATTCGCGTGGATTTGCCTGCGGATATGTTGCCGTTTATCCAGCAAACGGATATTACGCAATTCTTGATTTCCACGCCCACATCAACAGAGGGTATTATCACTTTTTCCAATACTTCGGACTCCGATTTTGCCCCTGTTTTGAATCTCACCTTCAAACATCCTGCCGTTGGGACAGAAGGAGAATTGGCTGAAAATAGGCTTATTTTGCTGTATCCCAATCCTACAAATGGCTTGTTATACATTGAAAATGAGAATGTTAGCAAAATAGAACTATTCAATCTTTTGGGCGAAAAGGTGTTACAACCTGCCATAAAAGAACATAGCGTAGATATTTCTGCACTTCATGCGGGCATGTATTTTGCCAATTTATATACAGAAAAAGGGCTTATTTTTGCAAAAATTGTCAAAGAATAGGCTTGGGGTCACGCAGATTTTCGCAGATGTTTATTTTTATCTGCGACATCTGCCTTTATCTGCGGACATCTGCGTGGAATCTACGTGAAAAAAACAACATTTTTATGAAAAAATTATTTTATCTCTTCGTCATTACTTCGCTTTACGCTTGCGGAAAAGTGCAAAATCCTGTTGTCAAAGAAATGAAATCTGTGAATATTTTGGCACAAACCGATTCTACCTTGCAACTTGCGACGGTTTTAGTGATGCACAATCCCAACAGCTTTGAAATCCCCTTGAAAGAAGCGGATTATCGCATTTTTATTCATGGAAAAGAAGTGGCAACAGGCAAAGAAAGCAATTTGCCGCCTTTAACAAAAGACAGCGACACCGATTTGCTGCTCAATCCTACCCTGCATCTTGCGGCTTTTTCGGAGATTGTGCCTACTTTATTGACCGAAAAAGAGACGGAAATCGAAATTGACGGGAAGTATTCTTTTGCGGTTTTGGGGAAAAATATTCCTATTTCCCAAAAAAATACGACAAAAGTCAATATTCAAGATTTGATGAAAAAATACATGGAATCTGCTATGAAAGGCAGTGGAAAAGGCATGAAAGTGGAAAATGTGCGCATATCCAAAGCCAATCTTATGGAAACGCAGGTCTTGGCAGAGTTGAAATTTACCAATTCTCTCCCCCTTGATTTTACCATTCAAAAAATGCACTTGGACATTTTTCCGCCCGAACCCGAAAAGCAAGGCATCAAATTGGGGGAATGGAATTTGAACAAAGCCCAAACCATTCTTCATGCGCAAGAAGTGAAGATTCCAATAGAAATAAAGGTTTCTAACATGGCACTTTTGGCTACGATGCCCGATATTTTGAGCAAAAAAACGAAACAATCGCTCTTTGTCAAAGGGAGTGCGGAAGCGACTATGGGCAAAAATACGTTTAGCATTCCGATAGCACAAACGGTGAATTTGTAGGTTCTGTTTCACGCACAGTTCGACAGGCTCACTGTAAGAGGTTTTTGCAGATAGGGAAGCGCACTTCGGCTACGCTTTATACGGTGAAGACACAAACGGAGGCAAAAAAAAGCAGCTTTTTGCAAAGGCATTTTACTATAAATCATTAATAATCAAAATATTACAGCTCATTTATTTTCTATAAATTAAACACAAAAGTAGCGTATATATAATATACCTACTTTGGGGAAATATATGTAGTTTATTGCGCGTAAATTCTACTTACTCCCTTCTAAGTACATGATAAATAATGACTTATCAATTCCACAACTTATTTTGAGGTTTTGAACTTTTTTCTGTGTAACATTTGTAATAATTATGCGTTAAATGACTAAATCGCTTATAAATTCGTATTTTTTTTGTATCTTTTCTGTAAAATCGTCATTATATAGTAGCAACTTTCAAGAAATAGATACTTCTGACTTAAGGTAAGAAAAAGATAATTATCATCAATCTTATTTTTGGCATGTTTTTTGGAAAGTGTGATAGGAATCGTTTTTTATTTCGACAATAACACTCAATATTCATTTCAACTTCGCTTATCGGATTCATAACAGTTACTTTTCAATTTCTTCAATCATCAACTTTATACAAAATATTTTTTTTGTATTGAAAAAATGCTTAATTTTAGCGCGTCAAAAAACGCATATCTCAAAACTGCACAACAAAATTATGAACAAGTCAAATTTCTTCTTTGTCGTTTTATTTTCAGCCTTTATCTTTTCGGCTTCTGCACAAACAGCAGACGTGTATGACCCTGAATCTGATTTGAAAGATTTGGAAACAGAATCTTACGAAATGCGCGCAAAAAGCATAGATTTTGCCTCCGAAAACTCTCAAGTTTCGGATATGTTGGCACAAGCCAAGATAGAAATCCAAGAATTGAAAAGGCGTAATGGCTCTTTGGCAAAGCAAATTGACGAGCTTCAAGAGGTAAATGAAGGCTTTTCGAGCATGAACACCCGTCTTAGCCAAGAAAATGCGTCTATTTTGGAAGAAAACAAAGCCTTAGACAAAACGACCGAAGATAATGGCGACGAAATCGCAGAAAATGACTATAAAATGAAACAAAATGACGAAAAAATTGCGGCTTCTGTGGCGCAAATTGACGAAAACGAAGCTTTAATTAAAAAACATGATGCAACTATAGATGAGAATGAGGAGCAAATTGAGCGCTTAGACGAAACTTTGCAGGAGTATCAAACCGTTGTGGAATCAAATTCGGGGATTAGTCAAACGAAAAAACACTAAGTACAAGGCTTATATATACAAAAAAAACACCTACATAAATAGGTGTTTTTTTTTGTCGTTACGAGCTTGCCAATGTATCTACCGTATTGCTGGTGCAAGCGTCCGCTTGTACCTCCTTGCCGTTGTAGTGTCTCCGCCGTTGTCAGTGTCTCCACTGACAACGGCAATATTTTTATGCGTTTTCTTTGCGCACCACTATCAAGGCGATATCCGCTTTCACGTCTTTGTGAAGGTGAGCCGTTGCGGTATATTCTCCGATTTGGTGAATGTCATCAAGTGTAATAAGTTTTTTATCTAACTCGATGCCTTTCTCCTTGAGAAGATTTGCGATTTTGAGCGTTGTAACAGAACCGAAAATTTTGCCATCAGCTCCTGCGAGCGATTCGATGGTCAATTTCACTTCGGCGATTCTGGCAGCGAGGACAAGGGCAGTTGTTTTAATATGCTCTTGTTTGTGCGCTGCTTGACGCTTGATTTCTTCGATAGCCCGAACATTGGAGTCCGTAGCCAGAATTGCCATGCTTTTGGGAAGCAAGAAATTGCGTGCATAACCGGGTTTTACCTTCACCACATCATGCATATCCCCAAGATTCTTGACAGGTTGTTTTAGAATAATGTTCATGATTTTACTTTAATAAGTCGGTTACGAAAGGTAATAAAGCCAATTGACGCGCGCGTTTGATAGCGGTCGAAAGTCTTCTTTGAAATTTAAGACTGGTGCCTGTAAGTCGGCGTGGAAGGATTCGTCCTTGTTCGTTCACAAATTTCAACAAGAAATTCGGATCTTTGTAGTCAATGTATCGAATACCACTACGCTTGAATCTGCAATACTTTTTAGCAAGGTGTTGCATCTTGATTCTGTTGGCAGCCGTAGGTCCGATAACGGGATTTCTGTGATTAGCCATTAAAAAATTCGATGATTAAAAAATTACATAAAACAGTGATGGTGGAAATAGTTGATAGTTTAGAGTTGATAGTTTAGAGTTGATAGTTGATAGTTTAGAGTTGATAGTTTGGCTTTGATTTAGCTAACTTTCAACTTTTTACTTTTTCACTTTCAACTTTCCACTCTCAACTTTTCACTTGTTACTATTTCTTCGCCTCGGCAGTCTTTCTCATACCGAAGCCATGCTCTCTACGTTTTTGATTGTAAGCGAAGGCGTGTTTGTCCAACTTTACCGTCAAAAAGCGCAATACTTTTTCATCATACCCAAATTCTCTCTCGAGTTTTTGAATCAACTCACCCAAAGCCGTAAATTCAACGTAGGTATAATACCCGTTGTATTTGGCATTGATGGGATAGGCGAGTTTGCGGAGTCCCCACTGTTCAATGTTCGTAACTTCTCCCCCATTTTCTTTGATGAGGTTGATGAACTTGTCAGACACAAGTCGTTGGTCTGCTTCGCTCAATTCAGGTACAACGATGAACGTGGTCTCGTAGTTTGTTTTAAAAACTTTTGGTGTAATATCCATTTTTCTTTACTCAAAAAATTGAGGTGCAAAGGTAAGGCTTTTTTTCGAGAAACAAAGTTTTTTCGAGAAAATATTTTTTATGAAGCTTAGGAACGAAAATTAAATAACTTAACAGTTTGTCATTTGCCCCCTAAAGGGTGGTAAAGCCTTTTTCCCCCCTTTAGGGCTAATCTTGCAACAGAAATTTACGAGGAGTTATTAATATGAAATCCGAAAGAAACGAATTGTAAATCATATATTGCTTTCGCCAT
>JAYUZN010000622.1:0-2875 GCA_043751755.1 Bacteroidota bacterium
ATACCATTCCCAAATATTTGTAACTACGAGATATTTTATTTCATGGTTATTTTTTTCATGGGTTTCTTTCAAATAATAAAGGACTAATTCCTGCAAAGCTTTTTTGTTTGGGTTTTGCAAAGTCATCATTTCTGCCTTGTTAGCAGGCTTTTTTGCTTCTAAAATCAGTCCTACAGGGTCTTTTGAGGTTTTTCCATGATGAATAACAAGGTCTTTTCGGTCTTTTGTGTTGATTTCATACCCGCCCCTGCCCTGCCCTAAATGCGGGGAAAGAGGGGAGTAATAGGTATCTTTTAAAAAATCTGAAACAATATTTTTGAGATTTTCCTCACTTTCGTCCTCGTCTATACGTGCGAACATGCGCACAAGGTTTGCTTTGAACGCATTGATTTCGTCCCTCGTAACGCTTTGTTTGAGATAGCCTTTGTTGAGGGCTTGATTGAGACTTTGTGGGAGGAGTTGCATGTGTTTTGTGTCGTATTTCACGCAGATAAACGCTGATTTTGGCAGATTTCGCAGATGTATAGCAAGCATTTTTATCTGCGAAATCCGCTGTCATCTGCGGAAATCTGCGTGAAATGAAAGACAAAGGTACGAAAAATCCTCATATTTTCCCTTCAATAATAGCGATTTCTTGCGCCGAAAGCCCGTAAATTTGGTAAACAAGTTTGTCTATTTCTTGTTCAGCCCCCTCACAATCTATCCCTTTTGCTGCCAAGATGCTATCTACGCAAGCCACTATTTGGGCTATTTCTGGCTGCAAAGGCTCATAAATAGGAATTTCTAACAAAGGTTCTTTATCGATTTGATAATTATTTCCCTGCATTTTCCCTTTATTTTTTAGCCAAAAAGCTACTAATTTGCTGTTGAGCAAGCCCGTTAAATACTTGATAGATAGCCTATCCGTTTTAATAATAAAAAAAGTTTGCGAAACATAACAATCAAAATCGGTATAGGTAAAAATAGGTTTTGTAGGGCATTTTCTCAAAACCATGATTTTTTCGCCTTGAAAAAAGTGTTCCGCCCTTGCTCTGCCAAGTCCATAAGGCGCAAAATCGGAAGTAATTACAGTTTTGAAAGTGTCTAAATGGGCTTTTATATTGGGATAATTGTCTATAGGCACTTGTTTCGTCTCCTTATCAAATTTATTAATCGTTGATTTTGTGTAAATTATCCAATGTTTATGAGTGGGATTTCCATAATATTGACGTAATTCCTCGCTTGTAAAATAGGGCTTTAGGATTTCATTTCGTTCTTTTTGCGAAAACGGCTTAGACTCGTATTCATTTTGAGCTAAAACAAATATTCCCTCACCTACTTTAACCTTGTTATTGAGTATTTCCGCAGAAGCTCTATTGACAAAATCTTGAGGAGCCACAATTCCCTGCCCCAATTCCGATAAAATTCCTTCATATTTATCTTCTTTTTCTCTTAAATAAAAATTCTGTTTTGCTTTTATTTTCATTAATAAAAGTTCATTACTCTCAGAATTAAAAGTAAATATATTGTTAATCAGGTCTTTATAAATAATGTTTGGACGTAAATAAAAAGTATTAGGGTTTATTTTCCTTACGAATAAATCCTGAACATCAGGCAAAGTCAATTTTTCGCCCTGCAAACGGCTATATTCTAAGCTATAATTTTCTCGTGGCATTTTATGCTGCAACAAAAGTATCATGGTTTGAACGGAAGCATTATCAAAAATCATAAAAGAACCAAAATCTAACAAAGCAATTAGTTCACTATTTTGGATAATAATATTTCTAAAATTAGCCGCACCCGTATTAGTTACCCAATTATTGGTCGCAATACAACAAACATAACCATTTGGTTTAGAGAGGTTTAAACCCAAATCTCCAAACAAATACCACAAATCTGCCCTGCCTTGATAACAGGCTTTATCCCTTTGCCCATCAAATGCTTTTTTGTTATCGTATTCTTTTATATAAGGAGGATTGCCTATAACAATGTCAAACCCCGTAAAATTCCCTTTATCATCTAAGGCTTCAGGAAACTCAAAGCGCCATTCAAAAGCATGTTGATATAACACTGAACGTTCTTTATTTAACAACTCTTTTTCTGTTTGTTCTATGTCTTTATTTATGCCAACAAGGGCAACTTTTTGCTGATTCTCATCTTGAGTAATCTCCGTTTTTCCGAACAAATCGCCTACAATTTGCTGATTTTCCAGCAAAAAACGCTTACCATTTAGGTCAGAAAGCTTCTTTTTTAAGGGGTCGTTTCTGCTAATATTTTCTTTAAATTTTTCTTTTATTTCTTTCAAAAACTGCTTAAATTCCGTTTTTCCCTCATAACTTTTCGCATTTTTGTATGCCTCGACCATCATTTTATAGGTTTGAATACTATATTTTTGCGAACGAAAAACGTCTGTTAAATCTGTAGAAATCGGATAGCGGCTTATCAAGGAGTTTCCTGATTTAATATTTATGTCCAAATTCGGCAAAGTTTCCAATTCTGTATATTTACTTTCCTTTGTATAATACATGTTTTTGAGCAATTCTATCCACAAACGAAGGCGGCAAATTGCTACAGATTTTGGGTTTATGTCCACCCCAAATAAACAATGTTCAATAATAATTTTCTTTTCATTAAAAATAGCTTCTTGCAACAGCTGCAAAGGCGGAATTGCTACGTTATTTTGGTTTAAACGATAGGCAAACAAGGCACTTGTTTCAAAATCCGAAATAATTAGCTCATCATTTTCTACGACTATCGTATATTCTCGTATTCTATTTCCTTCTTTGTCGCACAAAACCTGCAATTCCCTTTTTATAACAATGATTTCGTTCAAAGCAGAAACCAAAAAATGCCCTGAACCTACAGAAGGGTCGCAGATTTTCAGCGAATTTATCAA
>JAYUZN010000623.1:0-6450 GCA_043751755.1 Bacteroidota bacterium
ACACTCTTTTAGCTCCGTAGGAGCGAAATATTTATAAGAGAGGGGCGGGGTAATCATTTTCTATAAATATTTCATCCCTACGGGATTAAACACAAATAATTGATTTTCAATTATATAGATACTTTTCCGTAGTTCTTAGTATATTCAAAATGGGATAGACACCCTATTCCTGCACAGGCTTAGGCGAAATCGTCCCTGTCGTCTCATCTTCTGCTTGCTCCTCCAACTCCTCTACTCCCTTCGTACCAGCCAGCAAAAAAGTCGCTTTTCCTACAAACACCTGCGTAATAAAATACTCGCCCGAAGCACTTCTACACACGCCTATGCCTGTGTGAATAAAAGCCCCTTCCATATTTTTCTTATGCCCTTTGCTATTGTACCAGCCTTTGAGGGCAGCAGCGGGCAGTTTTGATGCAGCAGTGTTATGTGCATACAAATTTTCTGCGGTATGATAGGGAATATTGGCATATCTATCTATTTTTTGTACCCTGTCGTGAAAGTCCAAATGCGAAAAAGCGATTTGTCCTTTTGCCATACGCTGCGAATGTTCAAAGGCGATTTGATTCAATTCCTTTTGCATTTTGAGGGCAACAAAGCCATTTGACACGCGATATTCATTCACCAACTTCAATACATTTTTGGCAACAGAAAGCATATTTGTATCAGGTACTGCATATACACGCGCAGGTGCGGTAGTTGTGCTTTGATAGCTTGTGCCTCTGCTACGATTTTGGGCAAAAATACTTGCCACAAGGCAGAAGGTTAGAAGAAACAAAAACGTTTTTTTCATAATGATAAATTGATTGTTTCACGCAGATTCCCGCAAATTAAACCGCAGATTTTCGCAAATTTTTCTTAAATCTGCGTAAATCTGCGTCCCCTTCTGCGAAAATCTGCGTGAAATGAAAACCTGTGTGAAATTACGCTAATATTACGGCTTTTTCCCAAATAAAGTTTCAACATGTAAGAAAAAACAAATAAACGTGAAAGAATCGCAAGAACCTGTGTAACTTTGCAAATCCTTAGAAAGCTCGTACCTTTACTGCTTAAAACCAACAAACTATCGCATGACACATCAGTTATATCCCAAATACTTCTTTTTGGCGGCTTTTACTTTTCTCTTTTTTCTGCCACTTGCTGCGCAAAAACGCTATCAGGGGCTTATGTGGGAGATTTCGGGCAATGGGCTTACCCGCCCTTCGTACTTGTATGGCACGATGCACGTAAGCGAAAAAGTAGCTTTTCACCTAAGCGACTCCTTTTTTATTGCCTTGGCGGGGGTGGAAGTCGTTTCCTTAGAAACCAATCCTGAAACATGGATGGAAGACATGATGTCGGACGAATATCGGAGCATTATTGGCTATTATCTCAACAATCGCAAGGACAACAGCCCTACGAAAGAAGGCGCTTTTTCCCTCGAAAAAAACCTAAAACCTGTTCTCAAAGAGGCTTTGTCCGAAGATTTGGACTTGGTAAATGGCTTGCTGTTTCGCAATGAAAAAACGGCTGAAAACTTTGAAGAAGACACCTATTTGGATTTGTATATTTATAAAACAGGTAAGCGGCTGCACAAAATCCTGACGGGCGTGGAGAAATTTCAAGAGGTGATGCGCTTGTCGCAGGAGGCAACAAAAGATGCGGCAAAGGACAAAACTCCCCGCAAATCCTTTCATGGCGACCTCGAACAAATCATGTATGATGCGTACAGGCGGGCAGATTTGGACTTGATGGATTCGCTGCAAAGGCTATCTTCAGGCAAGGCGTATTTGGAGAAAATGCTCTATCAACGCAACCGAAATATGGTCTATAACATGGATTCTATCCTGCACAAAAGCAGCCTTTTTGTGGCAGTTGGGGCGGCGCACCTGCCTTGCGAAAACGGGGTGATAGAATTGCTGCGCAAAAAAGGCTACAAAGTACGTGCGGTTCAAAAAGGCGAAAGAGCAAGTAAGCAAAAAAAGGCAATTGACGAGAAAAAATATGTGCTAAGTTATAGTCCACAAACCACAAGTGACGGCTTTGTGAAGGTGGATTTGCCCGGAAAATTGCATGAACTTCCCCCACAAACCCGCTTGCAATATTATCTGTATCCTGAATATGTAAATGGCGCATTTTATTCTTTGGCACGTATCAAAACCTACGCCGATTTTATGGATTTGGACGAAACGCAGGTGCGAAAGACGATAGATAGCTTGTTATATGAAAATATACCCGGAGAAATCGTTTCCAAAAAAGAAATACAAAGAAATGGCTATCAAGGCTTTGACATACTCAATCGCACCCGAAATGGCAATTATCAACGCTATCAAATGTATGTTACACCTTTTGAGATTTTGGTGTTCAAATTGGGCGGCACAGGCGACTTTGCAAAGGGAAAAGATGGAGACCTTTTTTTCAATTCTATTCAACTTCAAGACAATAAAGCACAAACCAATTGGCAGCCTTTTTCGCCCAAACAGGGGGAATTTGAGGTGAAATTTCCGCACAAACCTATCCATAATCTCAATTTTTCTCACGCCATTTTGGAGTATCCGAGTCGCAATGATTATCAGGCAAAAGACGGGAATATCCACTATTTTTTGATGGAAAAAACCTTTCATCATCAAGATTATATAGACGAAGATACCTTTGAATTGACCTTGCTTACAGATGGTTTTGCAGAAACGCAGGACTATAAAATTCTCTCTCAATCTTTTGGCAAAACGAATGAGGTGATGAGCAAAGACGTGGTTTTTCGCAGTCAAAGTGGCGATAGAATTTTGTGTCGCGCCTTGATTCGGGGCATTTATTATTATTTGTTGGCAGCGAAAATGGATTCCCTCACAGCCCAAAAAATAACGGATTTTAACAATCTGCCTTTCTTTGCTTCGTTTCAATTCAAAAAAATAAACTATCCCAAATCAGAAGGTTACACAGATACAACTTTCCATTTTAAAGTAAAAACCTACGCAAAACCTGCCAATAACTTGATGGAGACTTATCGGGGTTGGCAATCAAAGAGAGAGGAGGAGGATTATACCACACAAACGCAGTACAAAACCTTTTTTGATGCTTATACGGGCGAAAAAGTGGCGGTAGAGTATTGCCATTTTAATCGTTATCTATACTTAGAAGATTCTGCGGCATATTGGGAGGAAACATGGAAAGAGGAGACTTTTAACCATGATTTTTTGCAGAAAGACTTGAAAATCAATCGACTCGGCGAAAAAATAGAAGTCTCCTGCCTCTTTGCCGACACCGCAAGTCAGCGAATTATCTCCAAAAAATGGATTTTGCAAGGAGAAACTTTATACACCCTTTCCTCTGTTCGGAGTGAAATTGAGCCTGCTTCTCTGTTTGTGCAAACCTTTTTTGACACGTTTTCGCCTGATACTTTGCAGGGAAGATCCATTTTCACCGACCGTTCTGCCGACTTCCTACATGACTTGATGAGTCCTGACACGCTTGTACATCGCCCTGCGATAGCCTTGTTGTATCAGGTCAATCTCAAAGGGGCAGATGTGGTTTCTTTAATAAATGCTTGGAACAATTTTGTGATGCCGCCTAAGCCGAAAACGGAGAATGAAAATGCGGGAAATAGCCGTACTTATCCCGAAATTCGTGCCTGTTTATTGCAGGCTTTGGCAAGTAAAAAAGAGGCAGAAGTCTATGATTTTGTCAAAAAAATCTATTATGAAAAAGCAGATACCGTTGAATATCAGTTGGCTATCTTAGAAGGTTTGGCAAGTCATAAAGATACGGCTTCTTTTGCCTTAGTCAAAGAATTGCTGCTTTCCGAAACGCCCCTTCCTTCCTCTAATAGCGATTTGGCGCATTTGTTCGGCATATTTGAAGATAGTCTCAGCCTTTCTGTCCGCTTATTTCCCGATATTTTGGCACTTACCACCTTAGAAGAATACAAAAATGATGTTTATAACTTGTTGCAAACCTTAGTAGATAGCAGTCTTATTAGCCCCAATTTATACCAAATGCAGCAAACGACTTTGTTGAATGAAGGACGCATTTCCCTCAAACGAAAAGCGGCAGATGAGCAGCAAAATCGCAGTTATAATAGCAGTAATTTGCAGCGATATGCAACGTTATTACTGCCTTTTTATAAAGAAAATAGCGGCGTAAAGCTCTTTTTTGACAAAATTATTCAGCTCAAAATGCAGACTGCCAAAATGGAAATAGCGGTTCAAATGCTCAAAAAGGGCTTGTTTGTACCTGATAGTATTTGGCAGCATTTGGCAAAAAGTGACAAATTTCGGGTAGCTTTATACCAGAATTTGGCGAATATCAAGCGATTAGACGTGTTTCCTGCGGAATATAAAACGCCTGATGCCATGACAAAAAGCATGGTTTCGCAGGCGATTTCGCAGTGGGCATATCATAATTTAGATACCTTATTTTTAGTAGAAAAGTGTTATGCCAAATTTCGGGACAAAGCGGGCTATCTGTATATTTACAAATACAAAATGAAAGATTCGGAGGAGTGGAACTTGGCTGTAACGGGCTTGCAACCCACAGATAGTACGAAATTTGAAGTAGATACGGAGGAAATCAGTTTGGCAAACTATGAAATTGCCATAAGCAAAAAGACGGAGGCGGAGCAAATGGCAGAAATGGTGAAATATGCGAAGATAAAAGCGCGGAAGTTTCGGGCTTTTCGGGCAATGTATGACGAGTATGAGTAAGATATAATGAATGTTACATTTCAAAAAAAAAGGAGAAATATTTTTTTAGCTAAAAAAAATAAATACTTTTGTACCTATATCTCACCTTGTAATGTGTAGATAGGTTATGACTCATTCACAATGGCTTTGTCGATTAAGTTACAATAATCACAAAAGATAGCCTTTTATACAGGCAAAGTCATAAGGAAATTTTTATAGATTAGCTTTTTTTAATTGATTGATAATAAACACTTTAAGCGTAAGTGAATAAATTATTATTCTGTAAATAGCCTAAAACACCAAAAATAAACGCCTTTTTTTTGTTTGTTTATAAAAGTTAATTACATTTGCAACCCCAATATTTTATTAACAATTAATCTATACAAGGATTGTAATAAAGGGCGATAAAAGTACATTTTTCTCTGAAATTTAATCTACTCAATTATATATGCGAAATACGCCCATTTTACTAATCTCCCTCTTTGTGGGAATAGGGCTTGTAGCTCTTTTGTGTTTCAATGGTTGTGGTTCGTCCTGTCTGATACAAGATGAGCCGTCTATCATTGCTTATCACAAAGCATTCGACAAATCAAGTCCTATAGCCAAGTCCAGCGATTCCACAGATGTTTACATTGACTATTCGGACGGAATGTACGAAGCCATAGATGGTTGTAAGGATTTTGTGAAGCAAATCATCAATTATTCCGACAAAAAAGAGTCCTCTTATTATAACGTAGGAGACGGGGTAAAACCGATGGGCGCAGGTATCAAAATTTATTCGCCCTCAAACCCGAGTATCAATCCTACCGAACCTAAAAATTTTCAGGAACATAAGTCGGATTTAGACCTTGCTATTGACCAAATCGTGAAAACACAGGGCAAAGAAGCGATTTTTATTACCGATTTTGAGTTATACAAAAACGGACCTGACCCGAATCCTTGGGCAACGCGTCAGTTTACAGAATGGTTTGCGGCAAAAGGTACAATAGATGTTTTTGCCAAGCCTTATACCAAAAATGGGAGTACAAGGCATTTGTATGTCTTACTTTTCACGCCTTACTCGGTACTCGCGAATGACAATGCCAATAATGTGCGCACTCGCCTCCAAAAAGATGGCTATATGAGCGAAAATGGGAAAGATGAGGTAGTTTGGTTTCCTTTTGGCTACGGGAGACATTGGGTAAAAACAGATGATGGGAAAACGAAATTGAATGGTTTACTCGCACCTATACAAGCCTTTCCTGACGTACCAAACAATGTTTGGGATTATTACTGCTTGAATTACCCGCAAATCTATGAGGGCATGACAGACGAATATACCAAACCTGCTGAAAAGTATGTATTAAATAACATTGTATATAACTCTACCGGTTGTGGCTTCACAAAACCACAATTTGACCTGCAAGTAGAGGATATTACCAATACTTTTGAGACAAAAAAGGCAGGAACACCTGTACCTGATATGTTTGAGGTAAAAAACAATGACAAAACGGGCGAGTTTCAGATTTGTATAAGCCCAAAATTCATCAAAGCTCACCCCACTCTCTCCCAAAACAACCAATTATTCAAAATACAACTGCGAGTAGCGGACGCAGCATGGGAAAAAGACGAAGCCAAACAAAAAGAAGTCCTGCAATGGAATGACGGCACGCGACAAATGGAGGCTTTAGACAAAAGCCTCAGCACAGCGATTGAAAGCAATAAGTTTTCGCCTGTACTGCTCTACACGTATTATATCGAACTTTCCAATTAACATTCAATATTTTAACTCATGAAATTAGTATTACTTTTTGAC
>JAYUZN010000624.1:0-2542 GCA_043751755.1 Bacteroidota bacterium
CTAAAACCCGAAGTTACGCAACCATAAATGGCTTTTTGAGGCTTTCCTGCTGCAAGATTGAATTGCTGTGCGGCATACATTTCTGCCCCACATTGCGCAATGTCATTGTTGCCTATTTCCCATTTTTTTGCTTCTACGACAAAAAAAGCAGGAGCTTCTATCGTCAAGCTGTCGGGGACAGTAGAGAGAATGAAATCACAATAACCATTGAGTTCCAACGACTTATCTATATTAAATTCATACCCCGAAAAAATAGAAAGTATCTCTTTATTTTTGCGCCGAAAAGCCTGTAAAACGGGTGTTATCACAAACTCAGACCTCGCTTTTTCGCTACCCAAAAATACCTTTTCGGTTTCGTGCAAGGTTTGCATCAACAAACTATCTGTTTCAAAAGGCTCGAAATGGTCAGGCAACCAAATCGCTTTTGACACACTCAGTTGCAGATTATTTTTCAGCTTTTCTAAATTGAATTTGTTATAGGACATAATTTTTATTTTCAAAGTCGTTATGGAACACGAAAAGAATAAAATCATCATTTACCACTAAGGCACAAAGGAAACTAAGAAATAAAAAGTGTAGCTTAGATGTCTTCTTTTACCATAATAGCTTCGTGTTTCTTCGTGCCTTAGTGGTGAAAAAAAAGGTGAGTTATTTAATTTTTGTTCATTAGTTTACGCCGACAACACCTGAATCAAGTCAAATTCCGTAATAATATCATATTTTCCGGCTATCTGCACCATCACCGCAGGATTGTTTTTATTTATGAGTTTAGAAATCGCATCTATCCGAGTTGTAGCTAATACAAAGGGAAAAGGGTCATTCATTGCCAATGTTACAGGCGAACTTTTGAGGGTAGGGTCGTCAAGCAAGGTGTTGAGTACACGACTTTCCGAAGTGCTGCCCACAATGCGACCATCAGGCGACATGATGGGGATTTGAGAAATATTCATTTCCCGCATCATTTTTATAGCATCTGCCAAACTTTGCGTAGATAACAAAGTAGCTAAGGTATTTTCCTTTTTTTGTGCCAAAATCTGTTCTGCCGTCATCATAGTCCCTTCATCTACGAAACTATGGTCTTTCATCCAATTGTCATTGAATACCTTGCCCAAGTAACGTGTGCCATGGTCAGGCAAAATTATCACCATAATATCCTCTTTTTTCAGATGCTCTTTCGCATATTCCAATGCTCCATGCACAGCAGTTCCACAAGACCAACCCACAAACAAGCCTTCTGTACGAGACAGTTTGCGCGCCATCAAAGCTGCGTCTTTGTCCGTAACTTTGAGGATTTTGTCAATTACCGTCATATTGCAATTCGCAGGTACAATGTCTTCGCCAATGCCCTCCGTCAAATAAGGATAAATTTCATTGGTATCGAACACGCCCGTTTCGTGCAATTTTTTGAAAACAGAGCCATACGTATCTAAACCAATGGTTTTTATGTCAGGATTTTTGCTTTTGAGGTATTGAGAAACGCCACAAATCGTTCCACAAGTTCCCATTCCTGCCGCAAAATGCGTGATTTTCCCTTCGGTTTGTTGCCAAATTTCGGGACCCGTACTTTCAAAATGAGCAGCTGTATTGCTCATGTTATCGTACTGATTCATCCATATCGAATTGGGAATTTCTTGCTCCAAACGGCGTGCAATCGAATAGTAAGAACGAGGGTCTTCGGCTTCTACATTTGTGGGGCAAACAATGACTTCCGCCCCCACAGCCCGCAAAATGTCTATTTTTTCCTTAGATTGCTTGTCTGCCATCGTGAAAATGCAGCGATAGCCCCGCACCGCCGCCGCAAGTGCCAAACCCATGCCCGTATTTCCCGAAGTGCTTTCTATGATGGTTCCGCCCGGCTTGATTTTGCCTGCGCGTTCTGCATCTTCCAACATTTTGACCGCCATACGGTCTTTCACGCTTTGTCCAGGGTTAAAATATTCGACTTTGACAAGGATAGTTCCTTTGATATTTGCCGCTACATGATTGAGCTTGACAAGCGGCGTATTGCCGATAGTTTCTAAGATGTTGTTGTACCACATAAAATAATCGTTTGGGTCACGCAGATTTGCGCAGATATTGGCAGATTTCGCAGATAAAAACCAAGTATATCTGCGAAATCTGCTGTCATCTGCGAAAATCTGCGTGAAATTCGGGCAAAGGTAGGAAAAATGTATATGAAAAAGAAATTCCTTTTTATTTCAACTTATCCCCCTCATTTGTCCACAAATAGCTCTCAAATTCCCTCAACTCTTGCAATTTATTTTCGGCTTCTTCTACACTATTGAAAGATTTTCCGGACACATTTTGGATATAAAACTTAAAAACTCGGCTTTCAAACACCTCACGCATAGAAAACATTTGCTCACTTTCCATAGAAGGCTTGCAAAGGGTTTTCTGCAAATGTTCCATCACCTCGTCATATTTGAACAAAGCCAAGACTTCGGACTTGCTTTTGTCTTGTTCATTATAGCGAATAATCTTTATATATTCAATGTCATAGACCATTTTACTTGCTATTTTGTCAAAAATCCAATCTTCTACA
>JAYUZN010000625.1:0-3166 GCA_043751755.1 Bacteroidota bacterium
TTATACTTTTATCGAAAAACAGCTTTCTTTTGGCTTTCGGGTTACGGGTACAAAGTCGCATAAGGCTTGTGCGGATTGGTTGGTCAAAAAGTTCAAAAGCTATGGGGCGGAGGTTACGGTTCAAGCGGCTACCGTAAGTACGTATGATAGAAAAACGCAACTTCCGATTCAAAATATTATTGCTGCTTACAATCCGCAAGCTACGAGAAGAATCATTTTTTCGGCACATTGGGATAGCCGCCCTTGGGCAGACCAAGATTCTGTGCGCAAAACCGAGCCGATTATGGCGGCAAATGATGCAGGAAGTGGGGTGGCGGTTTTGTTAGAAATGGCACGTTTGTTTCAACAAAAAAACCCTACGATTGGGGTGGATTTGATACTGTGGGACGCAGAGGACTGGGGGAAATCAGACCAAGCGGCAGAGTCGTATTGTTTGGGTTCGCAATATTGGGGGTTGCATTTGCACAAAGCGAATTATCAGGCTTTGTATGGCGTGAATTTGGACATGGTGGGGGCGGAAGGTGCGCAGTTTTTGCAAGATGAGGGTTCTATGCAGTATGCGAGTGCTGCTATGCAAAAGTTGTGGGGCGTGGCGAATGAGTTGGGCTATGGCAGTCATTTTAGCTACGAAAAATGTCCTGGATTGATAGATGACCATGTTTTTATGAATACTTTGGGCAAAGTGCCTTCGATAGATGTGATAGACCGCCGCAAAGATGCAGATGGATATGGTTTCTTTGCGCATTGGCACACGCATCAGGACAATATGGCGGCTATTTCTAAGGAAACGCTCAAGGCGGTGGGGCAGTCTGTGGCGGAGCTGGCGTATCGCGAGAGATAGACAGGTTTTGTTTTTAGACAAGGTTTTCATTTTTAGACAAGATTTCATTTTTAGACAAGATTTTGTTTTTAGACAAGGTTTCATTTTTAGACAAGGTTTCATTTTTAGACAAGATTTACAAGATAAACAAGATAAGGAGGTAAGAGCAACGTTTTTCAACTCTCAACTTTCAACTTTCAACTTTCAACTTTCATTTTCTTCCATATATTTTTTATGAAAAAACTAAGTACTTTTCTTGCTTTTTTAGCAGTATTAAGTTTCACTGTAACAGCGCAATTTTCGCTTACAACCGTAGGCACGCCTGTAACAGAAGACTTTAATACCTACACTTCTGCGGGGATTCAGCCCGTAGCAGGTGCAGGAGAGTTAAGCTCTAATAGCTTTGCTTTCAGTGGTTTCTCTGATGGAAATGTCGCTTTTGGCGGTACAAACCTCACTGCTCCTGGCGACTATGCACGCGGATTCCGCTACTCAACTACCCCTGTTGCAACAGGAGGCTTGTATGCTTACACAGATACTGTGGCAGGCGACAACAAAATGTGGATTCAGCCCACAAATGGCGATTTTACGCCAGGGCAAGTCTATATTCGTATCGTCAATAACACAGGGGCAGTGTTGAATGATGTGCAGATTGCCCTTGAATTGACTGTTTTTAATGACAGTATTCACACAGGTGGAGGAGCAGGGTTAGTGCCTACTCGCTCACAAAACATCGCTTTAGCCTATTCTACGGATAGCCTTAACTACAATGTTGTTGTGTCCGATACTACTCCTGGCTACGGAGATGGCGTATATTACACCATTCCGCTTGCTTATACCCTCAATGGTTTGGGCTTGGCAAATGGGCAAGCTATGTTTCTGCTTTTTGCTACAGACGACCATAGTGGCTTAGGCTCACGTGATGAGTTAGGCTTGGACAATTTGTCTTTTACCGCTTTGCCTCCTTCTGCAAATGCCACCATTACTTTTGGTACGGCTTTGACGAGTGTAGCTGAAAATGTAGGTACAACCATGCTTCCGTTAAACCAAACTTTTGCGGCGGCTTGTTCGGTAGATGTGATGGTAAGCGGCGGCACAGCAAATAATCCTGCGGATTTTACCTTTGCACAAACCCTTATATTTGATGGAGTTACGCCTTCTGCGATGTTGGATATTAGCATTATAGATGATGTGTTGGCAGAAGCTACAGAAGATGCTACGCTTATGCTGATGAATGCTACAGCAGGTTGCCAAACTTCTTTAGGGACTTCTACCTTGGAAATTTTGGACAATGAAATAGGACTTGCTTTTGCGCAAGCTGCTGGAACCACGAATGAAGGGGCAGGGACGGTTACTTTTGACATTGTACAAAGTACGGCTGCTGCCTGCTCTGTAGAGGTGGCACTTGTGGGGGGAACGGCAATAAGCCCTTCGGATTTTACCTTTACAAGCCCTACTATGGTGGTATTTGACGGCATCACGCCTATGCAATCGGTGTCTGTAACAATAGTAGATGATGCGATTGTGGAAAGCCCCGAAACGGCTATTTTTATCCTACAAAATGCTACAGGAACTTGTGTTATAGGCACGCCTGACACTTTGACGGCTACCATTGATGACAATGATTTCCCCCTTTATCCGATTGGACTTGTTACTACGCAAAATGCAACGGGTTCGCCCGATTCTTTGGGGGTTACTTGCCGTTTGACAGGAACTGTTTATGGGGTAAACTATCGTGCAGGGTTGAATGGCTTGCAGTTTACGATGAGAGATGCAACAGGTTCTATTTGGGCATTGAGTCAGCCGAATATCAATTTTGGGTATGTGGTAAATGAAGGCGATTCTGTTGTAGTTCAAGGCACGATTGTGCAAGCAGGTGGCTCTACTCAAATTGCCTTAGATACCGTCATTTTGCTTCCTACAGCAGGAACGGTTTTGCCTCCGATGGTAGTTACTTCTTTTGTAGAAGCAAATGAAGCAGATTTGATAAAAATCAACAATTTTTATTTGGTAGATGCGGCACAATGGACAAATGGTCCCAATAGTTTCCCTGTTCAAGTTACAAATGGTACAGACACTTTGGTGATTCGGATTGACAATGACATAGATGCTTTTTCTATGCCCGCGCCTACTTGTGCGACTTTTAATGTTACAGGTTTGTTGAATCAATATGACAATTCAAGCCCATACACAACAGGTTATCAGTTGCTTCCACGTATGATGACGGATATTGAATGTATCATCACACCAACAGTGGATATTGCTACGGCTTCTGCTACCGTAAATGAAAATGTAGGTACGATAACGGTAACTTTGACGATAACGAATGCTGATGCAAATCCTACT
>JAYUZN010000626.1:0-6315 GCA_043751755.1 Bacteroidota bacterium
TCTGAAACGGTTGCGATGTTTTTGTTGGATTCTTTGAATTTGTGGAAAGTCTATGATATTGACAAAAATAATAAGGACATTTCTCCCCGTTTCAAAGCCCTTAAAATGCTTAAAGGAAATTTGAATGTAACACAAGTAGAAGGCGGTGGGATAGCAATAGAGGCGTATGATGTGGAGCCTGAACGGGCAGCAAAAATGACAAATATGGTCGTTTATAGAATAAATGAAATGAATAAGCAAATATTTATCAAAAACCGTTCGGCTATTTTAGACATTTATAAAGCAGATTTGAATGAATTGTTTAAAACATATTCTGCGTATATGGATACTTCGCGCATGGTGCGGCGGAAATACAATGTTTTTAGTTATACGGAGCAATCTCGGGTCATGGTGGAGCAATATCTGATAGCGCAGGGCAAACATGAGGAAGCGAAGGCGAGGTATGAGGTTTTGTCCAAAATGCTGCCTGCTGCTGATACGGCTGTAATGAATGCAAAAGGGATGATGATAGGAACAGAAAAACAGGTGAAAAGTATGACAAATGAGGGTTCTGAAATCAATTTGCCGAAGTTTCGGGAGGGGATTGATGCGGTAATTTCTATGGAGCAAAATGGGTTTCGTTTGATAGAAAAAATCCAAATTTTGAAGGAAAAAATTACGGGAATCGAAATGATGAATGCTAGGAATTATGAGACGATATTGACGACAGAAGCTGCTTTTGCTTCGGACAAAAAAGCCCGTCCTGTGCGTTGGGTGATTGTGGTGGCTTCGGCTTTGATTACGCTGTTGGTGTGTGTGTTTGGAACGGTTATGCTGGAGTTGGTGAGAAGCAATTGAGCATAAAATCGTACAATGAGTAGCAGCTGAACTGTGCGTAAAATTACTTATCTTTGTCCAAAAATACTATCATGGCAGAAAATTATCCTGTTGGGATTCAATCCTTTGAAAAGTTGATTGACACAAACTCCATTTATGTGGACAAAACGTCGCAGATTTATTCCTTAATCCAAAAAGAAGGAATCAATAATTATTTTCTCTCCCGCCCGCGCCGCTTTGGTAAGTCCCTCCTTATCAGCACTTTTAAAGCTATTTTTCAAGGGAAAAAGGAGTTATTTAAAGGCTTTTATATTTATGACAAAATAGATTGGCAGCCCTTTCCCGTCATTCATCTCTCTATGAGTGATATAAATTTTGTGGGCTTAGGCTTAGAAAAAGCATTATATCTTACCATCAAAAAAATGGCTGAAGATGACGAAATGACTTTAGCAGTAGAATTTGCAAAATCTCCGCTACGAGAATTATTGGAACTTTTGTACGAAAAATACCAAAAAAAAGTGGTCATTCTCATAGATGAGTACGATAAACCTATTATTCATGGCTTAGAAGCGGGCAATTCGGACGTAGCAGAAGCAAATCGGGACATACTCAAAAACTTTTATGCTGGCTTGAAAGATGCTGATGAATATATACGTTTCCTGTTTATTACAGGCGTGTCAAAGTTTGCAAAAGTCTCCATTTTCTCCGACCTCAATCATTTGATAGACATTACTTTGGTCGAAGATTACACAACGATTTGCGGCTATTCGCAGACAGAATTGGAGCATTATTTTCCCGAAGGAATCACAAAGTTAGCGAAAAAAACGGGTTTAACAAGGGAAAGGTGCATTGAAAGAATGAAAGAATGGTATGATGGCTTTTCGTGGGACGGGGAAAATTTTCTCTACAACCCTTTTTCGACTTTGCTCTTACTCAACAATTCGCAATTTTCCAACTATTGGTTTTCTACGGGTACTCCCACTTTTTTGGTGAAGATGATGCGAGAACAGAATGAATATCTCTTAGAAAACATCAAAGTTCCTCCCGAAGCATTTGATACCTTCAATTTGCGCAAATTAGATTACAAAAGCCTGTTGTTACAAACGGGCTACCTTGCGGTCAAAGGGCGAGTAATGGCTGATGGAGCGGTGGATTATTACTTAGTGAGTTTTCCCAACAAAGAAGTAAAAGAGTCTTTCAACAAATTGCTATTGGGGGAATTTATAGACGCAACGCCTACTGCTACAAACGCTTCTATTTTTGACATTCGTGATGCTTTTGCAGAAAATGATTTGGACAAAGTGAAGGAAATTATTCAAGCCATGTTTCATTCTTTGCCAGCAGATTTGTTTGAAAAAAGAGATAGAAATGGCAAAGTAAAGCCTGTAGGCGAAAACTTCTATCATGCAATTATTTACCTCATATTCAATTTATTGGGCGTAAAAATGCAAGCCGAAGTCATTGTAAAAGGAGGGCGCGTAGATGCCGTTGTAGAAACCGAAGAACATGTTTATTTATTTGAATTTAAGAAAGACCAAAGCCCCGAACTTGCCATTGAGCAAATCAAACAGAACCAATATTTCGGAAAATATCTTTGCCCCCCTATGTCCCCCCAATTTGGGGGGAAAAAGGGGGGCAAGACCATTCATTTAATTGGCGTGCGTTTCAGCCTCGAAGAAAGAGGCATTGATGCCGAAAAAGATTGGGCGGAAGAAGTCTTGTAACTTCTTACCGTTGTCGGTGTCGCCACTGATAACGGTGGCAGAGTTGCGCACTTTTGAAAAGTGTTAGCCAAAATCTGCGCAAAATACACAAAAAATGAAACAAATTTTATATAATATATCTCATCAAAAATTTTCGACTTCCCTATTGCTACTTATGGCAGCTGTGGTGGTAGGTAGCCTGTTTGCTTGGCACAAAACGCATATAGATTATTTGTTGGCGGCTCCTTTGGGTTTGGTGTTTGTGGGGCAACTTATTTATAATTATAGAATTTTATTTTATGCTTTGATATTGGCGATTCCCTGTTCTATGCACTTAGAATTGGGCAGTTTTTCGATAGATACCTCCGAGCCTTTGATGTTGTTGATGACTTTTATTTTTTTGTTGAATTTGGCGGCAGGAAAACAATTTTCCCGAAATGAAAAAATATATCCCTTACATATCTTTATTTTTTTGCTGATTTTTTGGGTACTTATTACTACGGTTACTTCGGAATTACAGATTCGTTCCCTCAAATTCTTTTTGGCAAAAATCTGGTATATCGCTTCCTTTGTCTTTATTGCGGACAAAATAGTGGAAAAACCGCAACATTTTACGGTTATTTTTTGGTGCTTTCTCATTCCCCTCACCTGTGGCAGCTTCATTACTACCATCATTCATGGAGTCAATTATGGATTTAGTTTTGAAGGAGGTTTTGCCGCCCCTTATTATATTTTTACCAATCATGTTATTTATGGGGCTATTTTAGTATTATTTCTGCCCTATATTTGGTATCAAAGGGAAAATTATGCTTTGGGAAGCATTCCACGCTTGATAATTAATCTCTGTTTTGGAATTAATCTTGTGGGGGTTTTGCTGTCTTACGGGCGTTTGGCATGGCTTTGTGCAGTTGTTTTGCCGATTATTGTGTTTATTATAAAGCGAAAATGGTTGGATAAATTGATGTATGTGGGCGTATTTTTCCTTACTTTGGGAGTTAGCTATTTAGTTAAAGATAATAATTTTTACAAATTTGCCCCAGATTTTACGAAAACGATTTTCCATGAAGGCGATTTTGATGCGCATTTATCTGCGACTTTTAGCGGCACAGATATGTCGGGGGTTGAGCGGTTTTATCGTTGGGCGGCTGCCAAAAATATGATAGCAGAACGCCCTGTATTTGGCTTTGGTCCCAGCACCTTTAACAAAGTGTATAAACAATATGCAGAAGATGCTTTTCGCACCTACGTGAGCGATAATCCCGAGCAATCTACTACCCACAATTACTTGTTGATGACGTGTTCGGAGCAGGGTTTTATGGGGTTATTTATTTTTGCTGCTATGATTTTGTACATGGCAATTCGGGGTTTTAAGGTGTATCATGCGTGCAAAGACCCTGAAAATAAGCGAATTGCTTTGATTGTAACGCTGTCTTTACTGATGATTATTTTGCAATCTGCATTGAATGAGTTGATAGAGGTAGATAAGGTTGGGGCTATGTTTTGGTTTAATATGATGATGATACATAAGGTAGAGAAATGGGAGGAAGTTGCTTTTTTACCACAATAAATTATCTTATAATTTACCACTAAGGCACAAAGGAAACTAAGAAAGAAAAAGTATGACTTAGATGTCTTCTTTTACTATATTGCTTCGTGTTTCTTCGTGTCTTAGTGGTGAAAAAAATAGCAAGTTATAAGAAAATTTTTTGTTCAATATCGCTTATTCCTTCACAATCTTCGTCCTATACACCGCATTTCCTGCTTTGATTTCGAGGAAATACATGCCTGAAGCCTGATTTGCTATCTGAATATTTTTCAAATATGCCCCAGAAAAGTTATTCGTTTTTTCGGTCAAAATCGTTTGCCCTGCGACATTGAATAGCGTGATTTCCAAAGGCTGTGCCTGTGCTACTTCAAATTTGAGGGTAAAACTACCTTGATTCGGATTCGGATATACTGCCAAATTAGACACATTGCCTGTCTCGTCAATAGATACCCCGTATGTTACTGTTACAGAAATGGTATCACTTTTCGTGCAACTTCCTTCTGCAATTTTGTAAACTATATAGTAGGGACCACCTGCTCCTGCTGCTGCTGGAGAAAAGGTATTTCCTGTAACCCCAGGTCCAGAGAAGGTTCCGCCCACAGGAGTGCCTGACAAAGTTACAGGAGCTGCACTTGTCATATAGGTAGCTTGCAAGCCGCTCAAAGTAACCGTAGGAAGGTTGCTTACAGTTACCATAGCATCTGTACGCGGTGTTGTACACGTTTTATCTGAATTTACTATTTCCCAATCATAGTAGAAATAATAATACGCACTCCCTGCCGAAGAACCTGTGATGTCCACCATTCCGCCTATATTGTAAGGGTAAACGACTCCAGAGTTATTTCTATACAAATTGACTGCTGAAGAACTGCTTAGTCCTAATTCGTAATTTGTGCCAGGTGTAAGCGGGAAATTTAAGGTAATTCTGTTTTGCCCTTGTGGAATATTGATGGTGGCAGATTGAACGGCTGCTCCTGTGTTATCGCGCAATTCTACGGTTCTATCGCCCGCAGTGCTTGCATCTACCCATACAGACACAAGGGTAGCAGGTTGCAACACATCAAATATCAAGAAACGGGTGTTGCTTGTGTTTATCGAACCTGTTCCAATCGTTTCATCAAGCGGACCGCCATGTACATTGATGCCAGGGATGATGGTTTGGTCTTCAGCATAATAATGCGTAGTTGTACTCAATACAGGCGTAGTGAAGGAGTTGCCTGTGCCTACTACGGTTCCGCCTGTAGGGGCATTATACCAAGTAACATTATTGCCTGATGTGCTAAGGGTAGCCGTACCCGACTCGCAAAGGGCTACATTTGCTACCGAAGGACCTACTGCGGACTCAAAATTCAATACTACGGAATCAGATTGTGCAATGCCGCATTGCGAAGTAATTTCTACAGTATAGATGCCTGAATTCGTAACATTTATAGAAGGCGTTGTTGCGCCATTTGACCACAAATAGGTAAAAGAAGCATCTTGAGGGGCAGACAAAGTAGCCGTTTCATTTCCACATAAATGCGTATTTCCGGCATACATAATATGGGCTGCGTCTGAAGCAGAAGGCACTTGTTTGGTCAGCATAAACGGCATCATTGCCATGTTGTTATCATCTCTTTCTTCCAAAAATACATTGTGTGGGTCTGCTTGTAACACGATATAATACAAGCCATTGCAAGTGCCAGGGAGAATATCAATCCACATACCGTTCAAATCTTCGTCATAAATATCTGTGTAGCCCGAAGAAATGCCTTGTTCTACGGGAGAACAGTTGTATCCGCCGCCGCCTAATTCATAATTGGGGAAATTGGGCTGTGTAAGAATATTGCCCACACTATCCCGACAGTGACCGTTATAATAGTTACAGCTACCATAGTCCATCAAGCAAAAGCCTAATTTTGAGCCTGTGCCAACGATGGGCCAGTTAAGCGGATTTGGGTCATTGGGGTCTTCTTTTCTAAGCGTCATCACCGTCCAATCATCTTCGTGCATATGCCCATGCGTAGGGTGATAGGTCATACTACCCGCCCATCTCTCTGTGTAGGTCATAGTATTGCCATTTTTGTGGTAAATTTTTTGTTTTACCAACTGTGCAGGTGGATTTCCATTAGGGCAAGTTGCACCGGGATAGGTACTTAGCGTATCTGTACCACATACCCACAAAGATACAGAACCTACGGTAAGAGAACCATATCCGATGTTAGGGGTAGAAGACGTTACATACAAACGCCCTTTGTCGGGCAAAGCCTC
>JAYUZN010000627.1:0-9748 GCA_043751755.1 Bacteroidota bacterium
GTGTTTTAAGCTGTTTTCGTAAGGAAATGGCTTAAAAATGGTAATAAAACCCGCCCAAAGTGGTGTCTTTCTAGCAGAAATGAACAGCCCTGCCCCTAAAGGGAGGAGAAAGGCTTTACCCCCCTTTAGGGGGCAGGGGGGCAAATGACAAACTGTTAAGTTATTTAATTTTCGTTCCTAAACATCTATTCCCGATATATCTTATTGATTATAATAGACTTATATCAACTCTCAACTTTCAACTCTCAACTACTTATTTGGTACTCTATTTGTTGAATAATAGGTATTCAGTATTTTTTTCCTATTTGATAACAAACAAAGTCATGGCAAATACAATCTTAGATGTCCTCTATCACCCCGAAGTCAAAGCATCAAAAAGCCTTGATAGCAGATTTACAGAGGCATTTCCTACCTATTTTCACTTGTATTATGAGCAGAGAAAACAGTCTTTTTTGCTCAATATAATAAGCGCGAAAGAAGCAGATTACACCTATACCATAAAAGACATTTTGGGAAATATTTTCCAAAAAGGAGAAATATCTACCAATCCGCAAGATTTTCAACTCTGTATTTCTACCCTCAATATTACGCAAGGGATATACACTTTTCGCTTAGAGCCTTGTGATGGCTCACAGGCATACATCTGTCATTTCTTTGTCAATGAAACGTAGGTTGCGCACTGTTATTCGGCTAATTTTGTGTCATTTAGCCCTGTAGCTTAGACTTTAGCCTGAGCTATTGCAAGCTAAAGCATGCGCTACGCAAAATAACCGAAACACAGCCCTATAAAATGCGTACCTTTGCCTCCCAAAATCGCATACATCACAACCATGAATTTTTCATACGCAGAAAGACCTGCTTTTTGGGATAAACTGACCACTACCTACTGGGATTTGCTCATTATTGGGGGCGGAATTACCGGTGCGGGCATTGCCTTAGACGCAGCTTTGCGAGGGTGGAAAGTGGCCTTGGTCGAAAAACAAGACTTTGCGGCGGGTACAAGCAGCCGTTCTACAAAGCTCATTCATGGCGGTTTGCGCTATTTGAAGCAATTTGAGTTCAAACTTGTGCATGAAACAGGCACAGAAAGGGCTATCATTCACCATCTCGCGCCGCATCTTGTGCAACCCGAAGACATGCTCTTGCCCATTGTAGAAGGCGGCGTTTTGGGCAAAATGGGAACCCGAATCGGCTTGTGGGTCTATGATAAATTGGCAGGGGTGAAGGACTACGAAGCCTTTCAAATGCTTTCTGAGAAAGACACCCTCAATGCCGAACCTATGCTACAAAAAGAGGGCTTGCTCGGCGGCGCGCTTTACACAGAATATCGCACAGATGACGCACGTCTCACCCTTTCCATCATCAAAACGGCTGTTTCAAAAGGGGCTGTTTGCCTCAATTATGCCGAAGTAAGCGATTTTTGCTACGAAAATGAAAAAATAACAGGCTTTCAACTCACAGATAGGCATACAGGCAAAACGCATACAGCAAAAGCGCAAGTAGTCGTAAATGCCGCAGGACCTTGGGTAGATACTTTGCGCCAAAAAGATAAGTCTTTGGAAGGCAAACGTTTACACCTCACAAAAGGCGTTCACATAGTCATTCCCTACGAAAGGCTGCCCTTGCGTCAATCTGTCTATTTTGATGTGGCAGACGGCAGAATGATGTTTGCAGTGCCACGCATAGATAAAGTCTATCTTGGCACGACTGACACCAATTATACAGGCGAAAAAGAGTCGCCAAATATTATGCAAGAAGAGGTAAATTATTTGTTAAAGGCTGTAAATCAGGTTTTTCCACAAGCAGAACTGCTCGAAAATGACATAGAATCCTCTTGGGCTGGTTTGCGTCCTTTGATACATGAGGAGGGAAAATCGCCGTCCGAACTTTCGCGCAAAGATGAGATATTTGAATCCGATTCGGGCTTGATTTCCATTGCAGGCGGAAAATTGACAGGTTACCGCAAAATGGCAGAGCGAATCGTGGATTTGGTGGGAAAAAGATTGGAAGAAAAAAATGTCATTCCTTTTACCCCCGATTGCAAAACAGCGAATATGCGGCTGGTCGGCGGAGATTTTGGCGAGCCGCCTATCGCTATTTTTATGGGAAAAATCTATGCGAAATATGGGAAATTACAGCCTTCTATGAAATTCATTTCCTACCTTATTCATCTATATGGCACAGAAAGTACAGAAATATTAGACCGGGCTTTGGCTTGGCAGGAAAAGGGGCTATCAAACGAAGAAGCTATGTTAGCCGCAGAATTACAGTTTTGTGTCGAAAAAGAAATGACTTTAACAATAGCTGATTTCTTGATTCGTAGAACGGGAAAACTCTATTTTGACCGTCCAAATATAGCCGTTATTTTGCCGCTTATACAAAAATATATGTCCTTATTTACAGGGGCTGATTCCCCCGCAATGGCAAAGCAAAGTGCCGAATGGCAGGTTTTGTATGAAAGTGCAAGGAAATGGGGCTAAGTTCACGCAGATTTTTTCCTTTACCGCAAAGGAATACCTAAAAATTGCCGACTTTGCGTCCTTTGCGTGGGCTTTCTTTGCGAACTTTGCGGTAAAACGACAGAAATTACCGTTTTATTTACTTCAATTTCTTTATCTGCGCTATCTGCTATCATCTGCGAAAATCTGCGTGAGCCAAAGGCTACAATTCCTTCTTGTGAAACACAATTTCCTCTCCCAAAAACAGGCGAGCTGTAGCCTGAAAATGCTGCGAAAAATCCGATAAATAAAACCTATCTTGCTCCGATTTGTCCCCAAGATGCAGCAATTTCCTATCTCCCAACTGTTCTCGCACATATTCTGCCACCGCAATAGAAGAATCTATCACACAAATATCTCTTTCATTTCGCTCAAAATAGAATTGAATTTGGTCTTTGATGAGCGGATAATGCGTACAACCCAAAATGAGTGTGTCGATGTCCTCAAAACTCGTATCAGACATATACGCATCTATCACTTCTTGACTCAAACGATTGTGCAGCCACCCTTCTTCTATCATCGGCACAAGCAAAGGCGTAGCTTTTTCGCGCACTTCTATGGGGGAATGGGCATTTTCGGTCAGTAAATGGCGATATATATGCGAATGAATGGTCGTTTTCGTGGCAGCAACTCCGATTTTCCCTTTTTTGCTGATAGATAAAGCATATTTTGCCGCCGGAAATACAACATCATACACAGGAATATCCCCTGCAGCCTGCTTTACCTCCTTCAAAGCCACCGCAGAAGCCGTATTGCAGGCAATTACAATAGCTTTTACAGGCACTTCCTTCAAAAATAAGGCTATTTTTTCGCAATACCCCCGAATTAACGCAGGCGATTTGTCGCCATATGGCAAATGCGCCGTATCGCCAAAATAAATCAAGGACTCATGCGGCAAAGTAGCCTTCAAAGCACGTACAATCGTCAGTCCGCCCAAACCCGAATCAAATACGCCTATAGGTAAGTCTTGCATAGCGATTATTTTGGTTACAAATGTACAGAAATTGGCGAAATCAGCGAGAGAAAAAATAGTAAAGTTAGTTTTTTTAGGAAAAAGGGGTAATTTTGTAAGGTAAATGAATTACCTGATGGCATTTTTTTGCTAAAGACATTATAGTTACAAAATATGAAAGAAACCATAACCTTCGGTGCCGGCTGTTTCTGGTGCGTTGAAGCCATTTTTCAGCGCATTGACGGCGTAATTTCCGTAGTTTCGGGCTACTCCAATGGCAAAATGCCCAATCCTACCTATCAACAAGTCTGTACAGGACTCACAGGCTATGCCGAAGTCTGCCAAGTTATATACGACTCTAACATCGTAGATTTCGCTTATTTGCTCCAAGTTTTTTGGAAAACGCATGACCCTACCACCCTCAATCGGCAAGGTGGAGATGTAGGTACACAATATAGGTCAGGGATTTTTTTTCATACAGAAGAACAAAAGCAAATCGCAGAAGCCTATAAGCAAAAACTCGGCGAAGAAAAGGTGTTTGACCGCCCGATTCTGACCGAAATCACCGAAATAAAAGATTTTTATGGAGGCGAAGCCTATCATCAAAACTACTTCAATGACAATCGTTCACAGCCTTATTGCCGCCTTGTCATTCAACCCAAAATCGAAAAATATGAAAAGGTGTTTAAGGCTTCCTAAATTTTGAGGCACGCAGGGTGGCGCACCTTTCAAAGTTGCGCCACCCTAAAAGGTAAATCGAATTACCACATTATCTTATTTTAAATAATGGACAAATCTTTATTGGTTAAAAATATATGTGAATTATTGCTTGACGGCAAAAAGCAAGAATGTTTTGATTTGGCAAACAAAAACTATCCTTTTAGGGATACTTTAACATCAAAAAGGCAATATTCAAAACATGAAATGTGTAAAGTATTCTTAAGAGATGGGTTCATTGATAGGTATTCTGGCACAAGACTTTTGTTTCCTGGACTGATTAAGATATTGACAATTGAGTTCCCTGAGATTTTCAAGTACCATAAAAACTGGAAAATGTCTGAAACGCATATGATTTATTGGGAGTTATTTCCTACGATTGACCATTTAATCCCAATTGCTCGGGGAGGGAAAAATATCTATGACAACTGGGTAACGACTTCGATGGTTCGAAATTCGGCAAAGTCAAATTGGACAATCGAAGAAATTGGGTGGAAATTATTTGAAAGAGGGCAGCGCAAAAATTGGGACGGATTAGTCAAATGCTTTTTGGATTTGACGTTACAAAATCCTGAATATGAAAAAGACAATTACATAAGAACTTGGAAAGAGGGACTATTAAAAGCGATGAATGAAAAAACGAATGAATAAAAATGCAGATTTCCGCAGCCTAAAAATCTGCGAAAATCTGCGCGAAATCCCTCCGAAATCCTACTTATCCCGATACCAATATTGCGTTCTCCCTACCATCGAAAAGCCAATATAGCCTCTCACTTTCAGTTTATCCGCACTTTCCAACGTGATATAACATTTGTAGGTTTTGCCATTATTGGGGTCTGTAATTTCGCCGCCGTTCCATTCGCTGCCCGATTTGCTCAAGCCCGTAACGACATTCATGCCAATAATTTTTTTGTTTTTGCGATAATCCGTACATTTATCACAAATGGGGTCTTGGTCTTCGGTAGGTCCCCGAAATAACTTTACGACTTTCCCGTAGGTTTTCCCTTGAAATTCGTAGATTTCTACGATAGATTTGGTTTTACCCGTAACATCATCAATCGTTTTCCATTTGCCCAACACCGATTGCGCAAAGAGTTGCGTACATGCGAATAGGCACGCAAATACAAATACTGTTAATTGTTTCATTGTTCGAAAATAAATAAAATGTGGATAAGCAACAAAGTGCGCTCATTATGCAAATATAACGGTCTTTTTTGTTTTTCGTTTTATTTTTGTGAAAAATTCCCTCAAAAGTGTGAACTTTGTCGAATATACGTGAATTTTATGTCGCAAAAAAAACATTTACAGCTATTTATAGGGCTATGTCTTACTTTTTTAACAGCTTGTGAAAGTGTTTCGCAAGATAGCATTTACTTTCCCAGCACGCATTTTCCCAACTTGACCTACCTCGTCAAAGACCCACAAGTTTGGGATTATCTCATTATAAATGCAGAATCCATTTCCTTCTATGCCAATTTAGAAGACAAAATGAAAGACAAGCCCGAATGTCGCATTTATACGCAGGAAATAAATGACTTCAAACAATTAATAAAAATATTGTCTGTTGATAGCATGGCATTTTTGTACAAAGACAAAGGCATAAGCTATTTAAAAGACCTGCCTATTTTTCAAAAAAAAGTAGCTTATACAGAAAACGAAAAGCCCAAATTCGACCCTTCCCAGCCCTTCAAAGGCTTAAAAATTGCGATAGACCCTGGACACATAGAAGAAAGCATGGAAATGGCGCAAATTGAGGCAAAATTCATCAAAATGAAGCCATCTGATGCCACAGGACTTGTACCTATTGCCTTCAATGAAGCAAACCTTACCCTTGCTACCGCCAATTTGTTGGCAGATAAATTGAGTGCGAAAGGGGCAAAAGTGCTTATCTCTCGCCCAAAAGCAGGAATCGGTTTATTAGAAATGACGTTTAATGATTGGTATGAAACGAGGCGATATAGCGACCTTGCTGCCGAAATGCGCACAGGCAGAATAGATAGCTCCTTTATGACAAAATATTTCTTTGACAATGATGCCACAAAAAATGATTGGTACACCAAATTATATGTTCCCATAGATTTGAGGCTAAGGGCGGAGAAAATCAATGCTTTTTGCCCAGACATGTCTATTATCATTCACTACAATGTACATGGACCCAATTGGGAAATCAGAGACCCCGAAAATAATATGCAGCCTACGGATAAAAATTATAGTATGACTTTTGTAGCAGGTTCTTTCAAAGCCTACGAATTGCAAAGACAGGAAGATAGAATCGCTTTTTTGCGGCTATTGCTTTCAGATGACATGGTAAATTCTATCAACTTATCCGAAAAAATAACCAATTCTTTTGCTGCTATACTAAGTGTTCCTACAGTTACTATTGCAGATGATTTGGGATACCTCAATAAGTCCTGCATTCTGACCGAAAAAACAGGGGTTTATGCCCGAAATTTAGGGCTTACAAGAAATATAAAAGGCGTTTTATGCTACGGAGAAAGCTTATGCCAAGACAATATAACAGAGTCCGCATGGCTCAATCAGCGTTTAGTGGAAGTAAAAGGAATGAAAACAAGTTCTCGTGTGCGCATGGTGGCAGATGCGTATTACGAAGGTATGTTAAACTACATCAAAAACCAACAAAAATAAAACTGTTCCACGTGGAACACTCAAAAATCTGCGAAAATCTGCGTCCCTAATCTGCGTTTATCTGCGTGAAATTCAAAAAACATGAAAACATACCTCTCCATAGGAGACTTCATAGACATAGCCTATAAAATACAAGTCAAAGGCTGGATTTTTTTTCAAAAAAAACTACAATTCTCTGCCGCAGCAAGAGCAAAAGGAACATGGGATATAGAAACTATGCCGCCTACAAATTGGTGGATAATTCCTGCGATTCGCCGAAAATGGAATCAAAACATCACAGGAGACACAGATGTCCCCTATTATGAGTATGTAGCAAAGCATTTTTTAGCAGGAAAACAAAACCTAAAAATGCTTGTTCCTGCTTGTGGCACAGGTAGTCATGAGCGGAGATTTTTTTCCACAGGAAAAATAGCCCACATAGAAGGCTTCGACCTCTCCCCTATTTGCATCAAAGAAGCCGAAAAAGAGTCCCAAAACTTCCCACAAGCCACTTTCAATTATCAAGCTGCAGATGCACATAGCCTTTCTTTTGAAGAAGATAGTTATGATATTATTCTCTTTCATTCAAGCTTGCATCATATAGACAATATGGAATCGTTTATTCAGAAGATAAAAAAAGCCTTAAAGCCCGATGGAATCGTGATTCTTCACGACTATGTAGGACCCAGGCGTTTGCATTGGGCAAAAGAACAATTAGCCGCTGCTAATCTGGCTTTGCAAACTATTCCTACTCATTTTCGCAAAAAATGGAAAACAAACAGCCTCAAAAACCACATTTTCCGTTCAGGTTGGTGGCGTATGTATCTTTCAGACCCTTCCGAAGCTGTAGAATCGGACTTAATTATGCCTGTTTTACACAAGTATTTTGAGGTTTTACAAGAAAAAAAGATAGGTGGCGATTTATTACACCTTATTTTGAAAGACATTTCCCATCATTTTGTAGCAGATTCGCAGGAAAGCAATGCGATTTTGGCAAAATTATTTGAAATAGAGGCAGAATATCTAGCGAATAAAGACATGTCAGATTTTATGTTTGGGATATACAAGAAGTAAAATCGTTCCACGTGGAACAATTCTGCTTATTATCACGCAGATATGCGCAGAGTTAAGCAGATGTCGCAGATGAACAATACTCCTGCTGTAAAGAAAAAAGAGCTAAACTTTTTGGCTTTTGAGCCTAAAAACCGCAAAGGACGCAAATAAAGCCCACGCAAAGGACGCAAAGTGAGTAATTTTGAGTTATTCCTTTGCGTTCTTTGCGGCTCCTTTGCGAACTTTGCGGTAAAACGAGAGATATTTGCGTTTTGTCAGCTTCGATTTCTTTACAGCAGGGATTTTTTTTATCTGCGCGAAATCGAGGTAAAAATAACCTTTTCCCCTCCTATCGGGTTATCTTTCGTTTAGCATATGGCAGAAAACAGACACAATGACACGCTCAAAATAGGATTGATATTAGGCGTACTTGCCCTAATATGGGGCAGTTCTTTTATCTTGATGGACAAAGGGTTAGATGCATTTAGCCCCTATCAAATCGGCTGCCTTCGTATGGTTTTTGCGACTTTGTGTATGCTTCCTTTTGGCTTGCGACACATCAAAAGTACCCCCAAACATTTGTGGAAATATTTTCCGCTTGTGGGGGTTATTGGCAATGGGATTCCGTCTATTTTATTTCCGCTTGCCGAAACCCAAATAAATTCTGCCACAGCGGGCATTTTGAACGGGCTTACCCCTGTTTTTACTTTGTTAGTAGGCTTGCTTTTTTTTGGAACTGTTTTTTCTTGGAGCAAAATGGGGGGCATTTTTTTGGGACTTTTGGGCGGAGGCTTGGTCATTTTGGGCGGAAGGCAGGGCTTAGAAGGCAATATTTCTTATGCTTTTATCGTGGTTTTCGCCGCCATGTTATATGGAATAAGCGTTAATTTGATGAAAAAATTTCTCAACGAAGCTCACCCGATTGCGATTGCTACTTTTACTATAGCAAGTATCTCCATTCCTTGCGCTATCTATTTGCTCTTCAGCGATTTGCCGCAGGTTTTTGCCACAAACGAAGCCGCTTTGCCCTCATTAGGCTTTATTTTTATCTTGGCAGCCTTTGGCACTGCGGCAAGTACGGTGTTATTTTATCATTTGGTACAAATCACTGACCCTGTTCGGTCTTCGTCTGTTACCTATTTGATGCCGATTGTGGCGTGTATGTGGGGATTTTTGCGCACCGATTCCGAAATTATTACGTGGCTGCAAGTAGCAGGTATGTTGGTCATTTTGGCAGGGGTTTATTTATTGAACAAGAAAAAGGTCGCTACTTAGGAAGTAAGTAGTTGAAAGTTATAAGTTGAGAGTTGAAAGTTAATATAAGTTTATCATAATCAATAAGATATATTCAAAATATATGTTTAGATTATTTCTCCCTCTTACTTACACATTTAGATAACGATATTACGATTTTGTGTATAAGAGTTATAAGCATGGCGCACCTTTGAAAGGTGCGCCACGCTACAAGCCATGTTCAGCATAAAATGATATACTATCAACTATCAACTTCCCATTCCTTATGTCATTTATTTCTCGCAATCCATACAATTCCGCAGTACTCGAAACCTATAATGCCCATTCTTCCGCAGAGATAGAGAGCAAAATTTCGCTTGCGTTTGCCGCTCAAAAAAGGTGGGAAAACCTTTCTTTTGAAGAAAGAGGCAAACATTTTCTGCATTTAGCCACGTATTTGCGGACAAATAGCCACATATTTGCCACGTTGATTACGACAGAAATGGGCAAAATCATCAGCGAATCCTTAGCCGAAATCGAAAAATGTGCAGGTGCTTGTGAATATTTTGCGACCCATACAGCCGCTTTTTTGCAAGAAAAAAACATTCCTACAGAAGCCCAAAAAAGCGGCGTGAGCTACGAAGCCGCAGGGATTGTCTTTACCATTATG
>JAYUZN010000628.1:0-7039 GCA_043751755.1 Bacteroidota bacterium
CCACTCTTATAAGCTACCTTATCAGGCTTAACATCCATAGTCTGGCATAGCGACTGCAAAAAGCGTTTGCCCCGAAACCACCAAGTTAAAGCGAACAGCTTTGGGGGCGGCATAGAGGTGTTCCCAGTTTTTTCCGCCATTTGAGGAGCGCGAAATGCCCCCTTTATGACTGCAAAAAAGATAGGGTCCCGATTCTTCAAGGTCGTAAATACGATAGTCAAAAAATGCGGATTTATCTTCGCAGAACCAATTTTTGGCGGTCAAACTTGCCCATTCTTGTTTCGCCCCGCAGCCAAAAAACTGCCCTTCATCTATGCGTAACCACGTCTGCCCGCCGTCTGCCGAAAGAGAGGTGCGCATAGGATTATTGTCCGCTGGAGTATGCCATTGCCCAGCCACGCGTATTGCCGCAAAACCGCCTTTGACGACTTTCGTCCTGTAAACGCCTCCTACATCATTCAACACACATTCCCAATGCTCGCCCTCATCAGTAGAGCGCATTAACCCTTGTTCAGCATTGCCGATTAATATATTGTGGGCTACTGTAAGGCTCGTCGCCCAACTCTTGTCAAAAACATGTTTCCAGGTTTTGCCTTCGTCTGCCGATTTGTAGATACCACTTGGGCAGGCTACAAACAGGATTCCTGCTTCGTTTTCTACCATAGAATTTATTTCCTTGTCTTTCAAATTCGTGTGCATAGCCTGCCAATAGCTCGTATTAGGCGTTTTTTTGAAAAAACCGCCTTCATAAATGCTTACATAAGTTCCCGATTTTCCTTTAAAAAAGCCGCTAACTTCCCCCAAAAACTCCTCCTTTTGCCATTCGCCTGTTTTTGGGTTGCTATTATGATATACCTGCCCTTTCGGAGCCGCTAAAAAGACTTCTCCATTTTGCGCAAAAATGCGGGTAATTTCTATATTTTCGGGCAAACTTGCGAGGTCTCCCCAAGTTCTACCGCCATCTTCCGATTGCAGAAGGGAACTCTGCGCCTGCTTATCGGCGGGAATAAGGGCTGCTTTTCCTTCGTATAGCTTGTTTTTTGGCAGATGCGTGAAGGGCTGCCCGACGAAGCAAGTCATAAAAATAAATGATAAGAACATTGTGTAGATTTGCATAAATTATTTAATTTTAGTTCTATTTCAACTCCGAATAAGTTGTAATCGTCATCGTTTGATTATAGAGTTCGCATTTCGGCGACTCTATCAAAGGAGAGATTTCGCCATTAGAATAAAAACCTGCTATCGGAATGTTATCTCCAAGTGCCAATCTCACTTCTTCGACCTCATCTTCAGTGCGCGCCCCTAAGACTAATTTTCGCCCTACACAGCTAATCAATAGCGCAAATTCGGCATTGAAATCTTTGATTCCTTTGAGGGTCATCTCTGCCGCAAGCGAAGCACCATCTATCAAATTGTCGAAATTGGCGTACATCAGTTGTGCCGTTGCGCCCACAGGCATATCTCCCGCAAAAATCATAGATTGTTTTGCCTCATCTATAGACAAAATGGTTCTCACAATCATTTCTCCATTTTCTGAAGAACGAATACATAACGGAAATAACAAAGCAGCACCGGGCAATTCTTTTGCCTGTTCCCCCAAATAATCTTTGTATAATTCCAATGCAGAAGCATGGTCTAATTCATATAAAATATTGTCTTGTGCCTTCGTTATCACTCTTTCGGGTCCAAAAGTACTCCAGCCGCCCATAGAGCCATGTCCTACCTGAAATTTATCGCCATAAAATCCAATAGCTACTACATTTCCTTCACCTATAACATGGTTCAAACCTACTAAGGTTTTTTCAAAACGGGCATTGTCGCCTGCAAGTCCGCCTGTGATAGGAATAGCGTGAGTTACGGCATCATTTAAGCCTTTGACGAGCTGACTTCCATTGATAATTTGCCCATCAGAGAAAACCAAAATATGCCTTAAATCGGGCGTATTGAGGGCTGAAGCTAATTTTTTGCCAATATAATAGGAGTCTTTACTTTCCGAAATATGTGCTACAAGTGCCTGAATAGGGGTATGTTCAAAATACAATGCGCTTACCGAAATGCTCGCATCTTTGACTTCTATGTCGATGATTTCGCCCGAAGTAGAACACAAAATAATGTCGGCTTTCGGGTATTTTTCTTTCAACTCTGCATACCTTTCTGGGGCTTCGAGGCATTCTCTTTGCCCAAATGCCAATACTAATTGGGCGGTTTCGGTCATGGCTTCTGCGCTAAACAAGTGCCAATCAGTTTCTTTTTCCCAAACAAGTTGCTCGATTTTCATAAAAATGGGATAATTGTTGAGCTTTGAAAGCGTGGCGCACTTTTGAAAAGCGTGCTACGATTATATTTTTTCATTGCATTTTTTCCGAAAAATGGAATATTTGACTATGGATATTTATTGCAAAAATCGTACCTATTCTTCCTGCCGCCACTGACTGGGATTTTTGCGCCATTGTTCGATACTTGCCCAACTTTGTGCATCTATGTATGCCATTTCGGTCGCTTTTTGGAGCAAATCAGTCAAATTGCACAAGGTATAAAAAGGAATATTTTTGGCAGCAAATGCCTGTTCTGCCGCCTCAAAACCATAAGAAAAAATAGCCACTGTTCCGGCAATCTGAACGCCTGCTTCTTGCAAAGCCTCGATGACTTTGAGGCTGCTTCCGCCCGTAGAAATCAAATCTTCTACCACAACATACTGTTTATCAAGCTCTATACGTCCTTCAATCATGTTTTTTAGCCCATGCGATTTGGGCGAAGTGCGCACATACACATAGCCGCAATCCATCATATCTGCAATCAAAGCTCCATGCGCAATGCCCGCAGTAGCTACCCCCGCAATGGCATTTGCTTGGGGGAATTTTTCGGCTATCAGCTTCACAAAGGCTTTTTTGATATAGGTGCGAATGTGAGGATAGGACAAAATGAGGCGATTGTCGCAATAAATCGGCGACTTCCAGCCCGAACTCCAGATAAAAGGAGTGGAAATATTGAGCTTTACAGCTTGTATCGTGAGAAGATGTTGTGCAACCATTGGAGGAAAATGAAAAATGAGAAATGGAAAATTGAGAGCTATGCCTATACATCTGCGAAATCTGCTTTTATCTGCGCAAATCTGCGTGAAACAAAAAAAAATGCGTGTTTTCCAAAATATGTCCTTAATTTAGCCCCTGCAAAAGTACAACACTTTTTTCATATTTTTTATCATTCAATTTTTATATCATGACTGCAATTACTTGGATTTTACTACTGCTCGTATTTGTCGGCGTAGGGTACGGCGTATATTGGGCTTCTAAAAAAACCTTAGAAGAAAAGCCAGAAAAACCCGAAAGAGTCGTAAAAAAGAAAGGAAAATAAAAACACTCCTTTCAGATACCCCTTGCAAATCGCTTTTTTGCAAGGGGGTTGGCGTTTTGAAGAAAAAGAAGTATTTTTGTGAAGAAATTGATAATCTATTAAAATTATGAAACCTGATGAATATAGAACACTTACAAGCCATGATTGCGGCGGATTATGTGCGGGTACAAAAACACGCAGATGCCCCTTTTTCTATCTACAACTACACACAAACTGCACAATATGAGCAGGTTTGGAACGAAACTACGCTATGTTGTAGAGGACTTATTTTAGACAACAATTTCCAAGTAATTGCTCGCCCTTTTCCCAAGTTTTTCAATTTGGGAGAAATCGAACCTCCGCAACTTCCGAACCTGCCTTTTGAGGTCTATGAAAAGATGGACGGCTCTTTGGGGATTTTATATTTTTGGGAAAACAAGCCCTATATCGCTTCACGCGGCTCTTTTAGCAGCAAACAAGCAGAAGCCGCAAATGAGATGCTGCATACACAATATGCGAGTTCGATTCCCTTGTTTGACCCCTCAAAAACCTATTTATTTGAAATTATTTATCCCGAAAACCGCATTGTATTGGACTATGGGACTTCGAAAATGCTTGTGTTATTAGCGATAATAGATACAGAAACAGGGCAGGATTTGCCTTTGCAAGACTTAGGTTTTCCTATCGTAAAACGCTATGACGGCTTGGCAGATATTCACACTTTGGCGCAATTAGCTGAAGATAATAAGGAAGGTTTTGTCATTAAATTTGCAAATGGATTTCGGATAAAGGTCAAATTTGCGGAATATGTGCGGATTCACCACCTGATTTCGCATTTTTCCAATCGCACGATTTGGGAGTATTTGACCGAAAGCAAAGATTTTATGGAAATATTGGAACGTGTGCCGGACGAGTTTTTTGATTGGGTAAAAAAAACACACGCCGATTTTCTTTCACAATATAGTGAAATAGAAGCACTTGCCAAGTCCGAATTTAAGCATTTTGACAGCCGCAAAGAAGCCGCTTTATATTTCCAAACTTGTCGCTATCCTGCTATTTTGTTCAAAATGTTGGATAATAAGGAATATAGCTCTATTATCTGGAAAATGCTCTATCCTGCCTATTCAAAGCCCTTTGCGCGTGGGGAATAGTTTTTGTATCTTTGCCCCAAATATTTTTCAAACATGAGAACATTTAATACATCAGGTCCGAATATTCCTGAAAGACACTATACCATTTCGCGCCAAAAACTCATTCAAAGAGGACTAAATTTAGTTCAAAATGAGCGTTATTTCACGATTTGGGCACCTCGTCAAACGGGCAAAAGCACCTATTTTCGATTGTTAGCAACTGAATTAGCGCAGGAGGGCTACGAGGTAGCACATATCAATTTTGAGAATTACGCTACTACTTCTATAACGGGTTTTATCAAAACCTTCAAAGAAAAACTTACCGCTTTTTTGGGGATAGATTTTAATGGGGAGATGGAAATAGCACGCGTATTTGCGACTTTAGAAGCTGTAAAAAACAAAAAATATGTACTTATTATTGACGAAGTAGAAGGCATCAATCCCGATTATTTGAGTGTTTTCCTGCATTCTATTCGAAATAGCTATCATTCTCGTACTGAACATTGCTTGAAATCAGTCATTTTGGTAGGAGTAAGCAATATAACAGGTATCATTCAGGGCAACGCAAGTCCTTTCAATACAAACGATAGTCTAAACGTACCTTATTTTACAAAAGAGGAAATATACGAATTATTGAAAATGCACGAAGACGAAACAGGGCAGCTTTTTGCCGCAGAAGTAAAAGAAAAAATAGCTTATATAACTGCGGGGCAGCCAGGACTTGTCAATGGTTTTGGATACAATTTAGTAGAGACTTTTCCCGATGCTGCACTATTTTCCTATACAGAATATTTGGAAATAGAAGAAAAATATACCTCTGTTTATATAGATAAAAACATTTCTAACATCATTAACAAAGGAAAGCAGCATCGAAAATTTATCGAAAAATTGCTCTTTGATGACCGAAAAGTATTCTTTGAAATTTATGACGAAAGGATTAAGTTCTTATCTGTCAATGGATTAATTGCACGAAATCATGACGGAAATATAGTTTTCAATGTTCCTTTGTACAAAAAATGCTTGCAACATGCCTTTGCTGCCCCGATGAATGGCGAGTCGGAGGAGATAAGCAAAAACATAGAATTGCAGGACTATTTTAGCTCAGAAAAAGGCTTAAATATTGACAAAATTATTCGCAATTATCAAGTCTATGCCAAAAAAAGAGGCTTCTCTTATTTCATGGAAAAAGATGACGCAGGAAATAACATAGGATTGAAGGAGGCAGCACTTGTGCATAGTTTTGACACGTATATTCATTCTTTTTTGCAGGTATTTGAAGGAAAAAGCTATCTTGAAGCAAAAACGGCACTGGGAAATAGCGACTTGATTATCAATATGCAAGGCTCAGAATTTGTGGTAGAAGCCAAAATATTTCGCGACAGCACGCAATTCCGAAAAGGCAAAATACAATTAGCGTATTATATTCAAAGTCTTGGGCTAAAGACTGGCATCTATTTGGTTTTTGCGGATACAGAAACCACAAATTCTGTTTTGGTAGAAGAAACAGAAACCCTTGAAAATGTAACACTTACGACCTATATTGTCCGTTATGATGTAGCAAAAGACTTTGACGAAGCCCTGCGAAAATCGGAAAACCGCATCAAAAGGACTTATAAAAAGAAGCAATAAGGGAGGCACTCAACCACTAAGAATGCCCAAAATAACCTGTTGTAAATCAAATACTTATCCTGATTTTTAAGGCAACAAACAGCCTAAATATGCCTTCATCGTTTTTTCTAAACCCAAATACCAAGCATCACAGACAAGCGCATGCCCTATTGAGACTTCGGCAAGATGCGGCACTTCTTGCGCAAAAAAGCGGAGATTATGCAAATTAAGGTCGTGTCCTGCATTTATTCCTAAGCCCAATTCGTGCGCAAAAGCGGCAGATTGCCGATATTCTGCCACAGATTCAAGATTGCCGAGGGCATATTGCCTTGCATATTCTTCTGTATAAAGCTCGATTCTATCTGCGCCAATGCTACGTGCGCCTTCTATCATATCCAAATCAGGGGCGACAAAGAGCGAAGTTCTTATGTTTTTTGCTTGCAAACGGCTTACTATTTCTCCTAAAAAATAGCAAAATTTGACGGTATCCCAACCCGCATTAGAGGTCAGGGCATCGGGCGCGTCAGGGACAAGCGTAACTTGAGCAGGCTGCACTTTTTCCACCATCTGCAAAAAATCTTCGGAAGGATAGCCTTCTACATTCAATTCTACTTGCAAAATGCCTTTCAAGTCATAGACATCTTGCTTGCGAATATGCCGCTCATCGGGACGGGGGTGAACGGTAATTCCTGCCGCACCAAAGGCTACAATGTCTTGGGCTATTTGCAGGAGATTGGGCAGATTCGCGCCTCTTGCGTTGCGGACAAGGGCAAATTTGTTGAGGTTTACACTTAGTTTTGTCATGGATTTTTGTTTTATTTATTTCACGCAGATGAACGTAGCTAAGGTACAAAAATTAAATAACTTAGCATTTTCTCACCACTAAGGCACGAAGAAACACGAAGCTATATAGTAAAAGAAGACATCTAAGCCACACTTTTTCTTTCTTAGTTTCCTTTGTGCCTTAG
>JAYUZN010000629.1:0-16390 GCA_043751755.1 Bacteroidota bacterium
GGGTTCGGTCGCTTTTTGTGTATCCTTTTTCATTTGACGAATTTTTGGGAGCTTGTGGAGAATTGCATTTATTAGCAGCAAAACAACAGGCATCTCTGGCAAAACCTCTGCCTGAGCCGATTCATTTACAACTACTTACACAATTCAAGCGTTTTTTGGTATTGGGCGGAATGCCTGAAATTGTGGCAACTTTTGCTACGAGCCAAGACCTACTTTCCTGTCAAATGGCTTTAGATGACTTGATTATTTCCCTTAAAGCGGATTTTGGCAAGTACAAAAAAAGAGTGCCTTCTCTGCGTATTTTGGAGATATTTGAATCTGTAACCCGTCAAATGGGCGGCAAATTTGTTTACCAAAAAGCGGCAATAGAAACAAATCATAAGCAAATCAAAGAGGCTATAGAGTTGTTGATTATGGCGGGGCTTGTGATTCCTGTAACGCATACTTCTGCAAATGGAATCCCGCTTGGGGCAGAAAGTGATGTCAAAAAGCAAAAAATGTTATTGTTAGATACAGGGATTTTTCAAAGATTGTTGGGCTTAGATATCACAGCTATTTTGTTTGAAGAAGGCATGAATGTAGTCAATAAAGGTGCGATTGCGGAATTATTCGTAGGCTTAGAATTGTTAAAAGCGGCTTCTTGTTATCAGCAGCAAACCTTGTATTATTGGCATCGAGAAACAGCAAGCAGTCATGCTGAAATAGATTATGTGGTTCAACAAAGAGAAAATATTATTCCGATAGAAGTAAAATCTGGGCGCAAAGGGGCAATGCAAAGCCTTCATTTGTTTCTCAAAGAAAAAAATAGCAAGGTTGGAGTTCGTTTTTCATTGGAAAATTATGGCATGTATGACAATATTTGGGTGTATCCTTTGTATGCAGTAGCGGATTTTGCACGCAAATAAGCGCAAAAGCTGTTTTTATAGCCGCGAATTACACGAATTTAGGACTGTTAGGAACACGAAAAGAATAAAATCCTAATTTACCACTAAGGCACGAAGGAAACTAAGAAAGAGATAGTGCGGCTTAGATGTCTTCTTTTACTATATAGCTTCGTGTTTCTTCGTGCCTTAGTGGTGAGAAAAATGGCAAGTTATTTAATTTTTGTTCCTTAATTCGCGGCAAAATGTGTAGGTCATATTTAATCTGCGCGAAATCCCCTTATTCCCCCAATTCCTCCACCAAATAAATGACGGTTTCCTCCGTATTTTGCTTTATAAAAGGTGAATCCTCCTCCAAAGCCTTCAATTTTTGGTGCAAAGTCTCCATTTCTACCTGCTGCGCCATTTTGTGTCCATACCACAATCCCACAAATAACAATGCCAAAATAAAAATACCTCCCCAAAAAGACTGAAAAATAAGCCCCCAAATCAGCATCAAAAGCCCCAAAGAAAGGAAAAACGCAGGAAAAACAATACAGCCATAGCCATCATCTTTTTGGATATTGAGGTATTCCTTCACACTCACTTTTTGCTTATATTCGTCCAAATTAAAGCCCCATTTATTTTTTTGCAAATTAAATTTAGCCCTATGTTTTTCGGGCAAAAATTGTTGAATAAAAGTATCAAAATCATTCATTTCTATTTCTACCTGCACGCCTTTTGCCGTTTTTGTAGCCAGTATTCTCAATCTATTTTCATTGGCAATACAGGAAATGCTATTTTTTTTGCTTTGTGAAATAATGTCATATTCTTTATAATTGCAGTAATTATAAACAAATCTTTCCACCTCCGCCAAAGACAATAAGGTATAAAAACGAGCCTTTGCTGGCACCGTTTTATAGATAAAAGTGTATGTCTCTGGAATTTCCTTTTGTTTCATGCCTCAAAACAAGTACTTTTTACCCAAAATAGAACATTTTTTTTGAGATATATGTTTAGCAAAAGGCAATTGAATCTGCCTTGTCATTTTGTTTTTTGAAAAAATATAAATACTTTTGCAAACTTAAAGATAACCTTTTACCTATATATAATGACTACTTTTTTCCGAAAAATCAAGCATTTTAGCCTTTATTTCAGCATTATTGCTGTTATTTTTGTTATTTGTTATCTCGTTTTTTGCAAAACATTGATAGGCGTAAATCCGCAATCTGTTGTGTATTATCATGTGCTTCAACAGCAGCTAAAAGCCAAAGGCTATGCTCCCCGTTTTTGGATTATTAGTACAGTTCGTCCGCAATGGCTCAATGATTTGTTGGTGGCAATCGGTGACGGAGCTGCTCCGAAAAGTCGGCACATCGTAGGTGAGGCAATAGATATTGTGGTGATGGACGTGAATCAAGATGGAAAATCGAACCATGAAGATGTGAGCATTGTGCGAGATATTTTGGCGAAAGAGGTGATTGGGCAAAACGGGGGTATCGGAACTTATCCTCACGCATTTGACTTTTGTAGTCGGCAAATGGTGCATTTTGATTGTAGGGGCTATGCGGCGAGATGGGAACGATAGGGTTTTCGTTTCACGCAGATTTGCACAGATTAAGGCAGATGCCACAGATGAGAAAACCCTATCTGCGTTATCTGCTATCATCTGCGCAAATCTGCGTGAAATCCCTACTTAAATTTATTCACATACTCGTCCAATTTCACTTTTTTCTCATACATTTTCTCCCCAAAATACGAAGCAATCGCCCGCACCGTAACGGGGTCCATATAGCCTGCTTGCTTGAAAGTACCCGCCAACGACGGCTCCAAAATAACAGTCGTAGGAAATGCCATTTCTCCATTCATTGTATTGATAGCGAACTGATTAAACTGCCCACTTAGGCGATAATCTTTGCCATCTGCCTTGATAGTTGCCGCTTCTGCATCTAATTTTACGGCATGGTAATTGGCGTTGAGGTAGCGAATGAGGGCAGTGTCGCGATAGGTGCTTTGGTCCATTTTCTTGCAAAAGCCACACCATTCTGTATAAAAATCGATATAGATGCGTTTGCCATCTTTTTTGGCAGCTTGCGTAGCTTCCTCTATGCTTATCCAATGAATAGGCGTAGCAGGTTCGGGCAGTTTTCCGCCGCTCATTTTTTTGGAAAGAATGCTGCAGCCGATAATTAACGTAATAGCCGCCACAATGATATAGATTATATATTCTTTTTTCATGAAAATGTAGTTAAAAATGACAGCAAAATTAAGGATTTTTCGGGGAACTTCCTAAAAAACTGTACCTTTGTCCCGCAGATTTTCGCAGATGATAGCAGATTTCACAGATAGGTAGTTGAAAGTTATAAGTTGAGAGTTGAAAGTTAATATAAGTTTATTATAATCAATAAGATATATCGAAAATATATGTTTAGATTATTTCTCACTCGTACTTAGGTATGACTTGTTAGGCTGTTTAATAAGCTGTCTAATACTAATTTCTCATCTGCGAAATCCGCCTTTATCTGCGTTCATCTGCGTGAAAAAAAACCGTTTTTTATGATTTCTACAGGTAAAAATGATACTCGTTCTGGCTTTGGCGCAGGACTTTTGGAACTCGGCAAAACGAATCCCAATGTGGTGGCACTTTGCGCCGACTTGAAGGGTTCGCTCAAAATGGACGCTTTTGAACAAGCTTTTCCGTATAGATTTTTTCAGGCGGGGATTGCAGAAGCAAATATGATGTGCGTGGCTGCGGGCTTGGCTACGGCGGGCAAAATCCCCTTTACAGGCACTTTTGCCAATTTTTCGACAGGCAGAGTTTATGACCAAATTCGCCAATCTATCGCATATTCCGAAAAAAATGTGAAAATATGCGCCTCTCATGCAGGGCTTACTTTGGGCGAAGACGGGGCAACGCACCAGATTTTGGAGGATATTGGTTTGATGCGTATGTTGCCGGGAATGACCGTTGTTGTGCCTTGCGATTACAACCAAACTCGATTAGCTACGATAGCGATTGCCGATTATTCGGGACCTGTCTATCTGCGTTTTGGTCGCCCAAAAGTGGATATTTTTACTCCTGAAAATGACCCTACTTTTGAGATTGGAAAGGCACAAATCTTGGTAGAAGGCACAGATGTGAGCATTTTTGCCTGTGGGCATTTGGTGTGGACGGCTCTGCAAGCGGCAAAGGTGTTGCAAGAAAAAGGCATTTCTGCCGAAGTCATTAACCTGCACACTATCAAGCCTTTGGACGAGGCGGCAATTTTGGCTTCTGTGCGCAAAACAGGCTGCGTAGTAACGGCGGAGGAGCATAATATTTTGGGCGGAATGGGAGATGCAGTAGCGCATGTTTTGTCTCGAAATTTGCCTACCCCTCATGAATATGTGGGCGTGAATGATTCTTTTGGGGAAAGTGGTGAGCCTGAACAACTTATGGTAAAATATGGATTAGATTGTCCGCATATTGTGGCGGCGGCTGAAAAGGCGATTTCTCGTAGTTTCACGCAGATGAACGCAAATGGTAGCAGATAACGCAGATAGGTATTGATTATCTGCGCTATCTGCTTTAATCTGCGAAAATCTGCGAGAACCAACACAAAAGATGTCCCAAACCCTCGAACAATACAACGTCGTCATCGCCGAATGTAAGGCACTTTTTTTGCGCAAAGCCGCAGATTATGGCACTGCTTGGACGATTTTGCGTATGCCTTCTGTTACCGACCAAATCGGCATAAAGGCAGAAAGGATACGTTCTATCCAAGAAAAACAGGTAAACCTTGTAGGCGACAGCCTCGAATCGGAGTTTGTAGGCATTATCAACTATTGTCTTATTGCTTTGATGCTGTTAGATAGGCAAAAAGAAGCCCCAAATTTGTCAGATATGGGCGTTTTATCCCAAGCTTATGAGGCAAAAGTGGAAATCGTGCGCGATACTATGTTGCAAAAAAACCATGACTATGGAGAGGCATGGCGAAATATGCGCATAAGTTCTATGACAGATTTGATTTTGATGAAAATATTGAGAGTCAAGCAGATAGAAGATAATGAAGGGAAAACGCAGGTCTCGGAAGGGGTAGCTGCGAATTATATAGATATGCTGAATTATGCGGTTTTTTGCCTGATATTGATGAGAGATGTCTAACAGTTGGGCGGTTTAAAAAACCGCCCAACTGCTGTTTACAGAATTACCAACCTTACATGAATAAGTCTATTTTTATTTTCAATAGAAACCACATACACCCCTGCTGCTAAGCCCTGCACAGGGATTTCAGGATAGCGGCTATCTAGGGTTGAAGCAAAAAGCCTTTGCCCATGTATATCACTCAAACTTATTTTTCCGCCTACAAAGCCCTCCTCAAGCCCTTCTATTCGTACATAATCGTGCGCTGGATTCGGAAAAAGGCGAACCTGCTCTGCCTGCATTTCCCCTGCGACTGCTACGTTTATAATACAAGCTGAACCCGCATCTATCGGCTCATTCGGTTTTTCATTGTAATGATATTCCAACAAAGTAACCCCATTTGTGGCAGAAACCGAAATCTGCATCCAGCCATAATAAAAGTCATTTCCTGCTTGCATTCTGAACCCGACATAGCCCGTTTGATTGTTGAGCGAAGGATAAGTTGCTGAATATAAAACGCCTTGACTGCCTCCTGCCCGCCAAGTGCTGCCCGAACCAATGCTCGTGCCTAATGGTAAAAACTGAATATTATCGCTATTTGCGCTCGTGGTGATGATGCCTCTGCCATAATTTTCGAGGGAATATATGCCCGAATCGTACCAGAGTCCATAATAGCGCGGAATAGGACCCGCCGTTTCAAAACGATTCCAAGTACTATTTGCGTTTGTGCTTAAATTGAGGGTAACACAGGTTTTTTCCCAAGGTTTTTTGAAATCTATAGAAAAAGCCTTTGAAGCATTGAGAATGGCACTTGCATTTCCGCCTACAACAGCAGCATTTGTGAAGGAAAAAGCGAGATTGCTTACAGAATTAGAAACGTCATGAGACAAGGCTTGCCCAGAAAAAGTGAGGCTTGCACTTTTGCCATTTGCGGCGGTTACGATTTCCACAGACAAGCCTGAAGGCACATTTGTTATGTTATAGTCTGTTCCTATTGTGAGGGTCTGCCCCATTTTCACAAATTGCGCCCCTGCACAAGCATAAATCTGCACAGGTGGCATTTCAAGGCTTCCGTCATTTGCCACCTCTTCCACCAGACTTGTTTTGGTATAGGCAAAAAAAGGATTTGCTGCGACACAGGCATTTGTAGAAGTGGGCGAAAGCAGCCCTGTTGCCACCAAATTGTCATATTGCCAAAGAGGAAAACGCGAACCCACCAACAAAGCCGCTTCCATTCGGCTATTTTGGTCCATCGTAAAGTTTTTGTAGCAACTACTATTGTAATCCAGGTAATTTTCGCCATTTATGAGGTTTCCACAAATAGTAGCCGTACAGCCGCCTCCTGCTGCATCTGTGGGCGGCGTATCATTGCAAAGGTCGCCCGTTCCTGCACAATTATATCCCTCAAAGGTGTGGCGTAAGTTGAGGGAATGCCCACATTCATGCGTAAAAGTCTGATTAAATTCCAAATCGTTGTAAGAAGAACCTCCTTGTCCTAAATAAACGTAGTTATAGACCATGCGGGCAAGGTTATTGTTGCTCATTGTGGTACTGGGATACCAACAAACGCCCGAATTGTTGGTAACCTCATCTGCGTAGAGGTCTTTCATTACATATACGTTGAAATATTTGTAATTATCCCAAGCACAAGTCGGAATTTCGCTGTTCCAGCCACTGCCATTCCCAAATCCAGACTGTTTGTCTTGATAATAAACGACTCCTGTAGTCGGATTGCCTTGTGGGTCTATCAAAGCTCTCGCAAAACGCACTTTTGTATAGGATTTGACTCCAGAAAAAGCTGCATTTACATTTTGATAGTCATTGTCCGCCCCTGCAAAGTTCTTGTTCAAGTCTTTGAGGGCATAGTCTATTTGGCTCAAAGGAACGCCTGTGCTGCCTTGTGGGTGAAATACCTGAAAAACAAGCGGAATGGTAACTACGCAACTTGTATCAGGAAGGGCATTTGCGCCTTGTTGTTTGCTTTGCAGGTAGTGTTGCGTAAAAATTTCTACCTCTTTGAGACTTTCATCTGTAGCAATTTGCTGCTTCAACTGCCTTTCTTCTGCCTTCAATCCATTGTCAGGAGAAAATAAAGGCTGCAAACTTGGAGGCGTGTTTTGCTGCGCTACTGCTTGAAAATGAAGGAGTAAGCTGCTCCAGAAGAAGAATATGGCTGTAAATTTCATGACGGAAATAGGAAAAAATGTGAGGGGCAAATGTACGAATAAAATTGGGGCTTTTGTAAGTATTTGCGCTCTTTTCGCGGACAAGGTTGGCAGACAATTCCATGTCAGAATGACGCATAAAATGGGGTTTTCTTGCGCCATTTTGCTTCGATATTGGCAATTATTCGATACCTGTTAGCTGTACTTCCTCGCAGTGCAGTTTCTCTATTCTCCAGCGAAAACCAGTGTGCTTAGGTTCTATGTGCATACATTTTTGTGTTACATTATTTTCGCTACAAATATAATCAACATGCGGTTAATTAATCCTACTTTGGCGTTTTCGTGTCAAACAATACCTCATATTGCTGTTCTATATTCTGATGAAAAGACGGAGGTAACATTGCCCAATCGCGGAGTTCTATCAGAATTGGGATATTGCTATCTCTTATTTTTTCGCAGAGATTGACGTAAGTCTCTATCGGCAAAGGGCTTAGGTCGAGACTACGGACGACTAAATCTAAGTCGCTGCCTGCGTGCGCTGTGCCGTTTACCCGACTGCCATACGCCCATATTTCTACAGGAACTGTTAGCTGCGCAAATAGCTGCAAAAGGCTTTGTTTGTCTTTGTCGCGAATAAGCATATCCTTCAATTAGGCTTGATTGTGAGCTTTGATAAGTTCGGCTAAATTTCCCGCATCAGCGATAAATTGCGGCAATAACACAAGGGTTTCTTCTGCAAAATTTACCCCATAGTCGTGCGCAGTATTATTGCGATTGTCCCGATATGCTAACCATCTTTCGCAGGTCTCATCTGTCATAAGGTCGCGCAGTACGGCATGGCGAAACACGTCTTTAAACATCAACTTATCTACTGCTTTTGTAGAATGAAAATACGGTTTCAGCACTTTCCGCAAGAGTTTTCCGCTTTGTTCAATGATGATTTCAAACTCCTTGATAGCTGCTGAACGATACATGTCATAGTCAATATTTTCAGGATTTGCCTGCTGTAGCAAACTATGCGCCTTTTGCAAAGTAGCTATGCACCTCTCATAATAGCTTGTGTCTATGTGCATACATTTTTGTGTTACCTTATTTTCGCCACAAATATAGGAAATTATAGCTGCTTATATCTTCGATTCTAAAATCCCTCAATTCATCAGTTGTATAAACTCATCAAACAAATAATGACTGTCATGCGGACCGGGAGAAGCCTCTGGGTGATACTGCACAGAAAAGGCTTTTTTGTTCCTCACTCGTATTCCCTCAATAGAGTGATCATTGAGATTGACATGCGTAACTACCACATTTGGCGACTTTTGTACCTCATCATTGGAAACGGCAAAGCCATGATTTTGAGAGGTCATTTCACTTTTGCCTGTGAGCAGATTCTTGACAGGGTGATTTGCGCCGCGATGTCCCGTAAACATTTTGAAAGTACTTACGCCATTTGCTAAAGACAAAATTTGATGCCCCAAACAAATCCCAAACAAAGGTTGGTCATCTGCCAATATTTTCTTTGTCGTTTCTATTGCATAGTGCATAGGTTCGGGGTCGCCCGGTCCATTGGAGAGAAAATAGCCGTCAGGCTCAAAACTTTTGAGTTCTTCGTAAGAAGTCATGGCAGGAAAAATTTTAATATAACAATCCCGCATGGCTAATTGGCGCAATATATTTTGTTTTATGCCAAAGTCCAAAGCAGCTATTTTGTACTTTGCTGTAGGCTCGCCAAAGAAATACGGCAACGGAGTAGAAACTTTTGAGGCTAATTCCAAGCCATTCATATTGGGGCAGGCATCAAGGATTTTTTTGAGTTCTGCGATGTCCGAAATTTCGGAGGAAATAACGGCATTCATCGCCCCTTTTTCTCGAATATGCGTAACCAAAAAACGGGTATCAATGTCCGAAATGCCTACGATATTGTTGTGATTGAGGAAGGAATCGGTGCTTTCTACGCTGTCTTCGCGCGAAAAGGTGCGGGAAAAATTGCGGACAATCAAACCCGCAATTTTGGCAGAAGCAGATTCATATTCTTGTTTGTGAATCCCATAATTGCCAATATGTGCGTGCGTTTCGATGAGCATCTGCCCATAATAGGACGGGTCTGTAAACACTTCTTGGTAGCCTGTCATGCTGGTATTGAAGCACAATTCCCCCGTAGAAGTGCCTTTTTTGCCAATGGCAAACCCTTGTAAAAGCAGCCCGTCTTGTAGCAGGAGATAGGCTGGCTGGCGTTGTAAGTATTTCATTTATAGCTGTAAAGATTATATTTTATATTTGGCAACATGGAAAACTCGGCTGCAAAGGTACGGTTTTGAGAAGACTTATACAATTTTATTCCGAATTGAATTTACCCGCAAATGCTTAGGCTGAAAAATAGGGGAAACGATAAGCCCCTTTCGGAGGTGGTTTATCAAATTGCCCAACTACAACGCATTTTTTTTCGTAAACCACCCACTATTCCCATTTTTTGCGTAACTTTGCCCCACTTTTACAGTCATTCACAACTGTTCAAGTCCCCACAGATTTCGCGCTTTTTATCTGCGAAATCTGCTGTCATCTGCGCTAATCTGCGTGAAATTCCAGTTAGCATTTTCAATTCTCAATTTTCAATTCACATAGATGGTCGTAAGATTTGCGCCAAGCCCTACGGGAGCTTTGCATGTAGGCGGCGTTCGCACCGCTTTGTACAATTATCTGCTTGCCAAGCGGCATGGCGGAACCTTCATTTTACGCATAGAAGACACCGACCAAGCCCGTTTTGTGCCGGGGGCGGAAGAATATATTATAGAATCCCTCAAATGGTGCGGAATTGTGCCTGATGAAGGAACGCATAATGGCGGAAAACATGCCCCCTATCGTCAAAGTGAACGCTCCGATTTGTATAAACAATATGCAGAACAGTTGATAACATCGGGAAATGCCTATTATGCCTTTGACACGCCTGACGAACTCAATGCTTTGCGTGAAGCTGCAAAAACGGCAGGAAATCACAATTGGACCTACAATGCTGCTACTCGTAAAGGCTTGAATAACAGCCTTTCTCTTTCGCAAGAAGTCGTACATGCCAAAATTGCGGCAGGAGAGCATTATGTAATTCGTTTTCTCGTTCCCGAAAATGAGGAGATAACTTTTTTTGACGAAATAAAGGAAACCGTAACTTTTCAATCTGCGCAATTAGACGACAAAGTGTTGATGAAAAGTGATGGCTTGCCTACCTATCACTTGGCAAATGTGGTAGATGACCATTTGATGGAGGTTACACAGGTGATTCGCGGAGAGGAATGGCTCGGTTCTGCCCCTTTGCATGTATTGTTATATCGTGCTTTTGGCTGGGAAAGACCTCAATTTGTGCATCTTCCGCTTATTTTGCGCCCCGATGGAAATGGCAAATTGTCCAAAAGAGATGGGGATAGGCTGGGGATTCCTGTTTTTTCCTTAGATTGGACAGACCCACATTCGGGCGAAAAATCCTCTGGATTTCGGGAAGCGGGCTATTTACCTGCTGCCCTTATCAACTTTTTGGCATTGTTGGGCTGGAGTCCCGGACATGACGAGGAGTTGATGACTTTGGAGAGAATGGCAGAACTTTTTTCTATAGAAAAAGTAGGCAAATCAGGCACAAAATTCGATTTAGCCAAGTTGCAATGGTTCAATCAGACGTATATAAAGGCGGCTTCTGATGCAGAACTCCTGCCTTTACTCCGCCAAACTATAGAAAAGGAAGGTTTTGAAAATGCCTCATATTCAGATATTTATCTTTCTGGAGTCATCTCTTTGATGAAAGAAAGGGTAACAGTTACGCACGATTTTGTAACAAAAGCAAGCTATTTCTACAAATCTCCTGAATATGATGCGGCTTTTTTGGCAAAACAATGGCATGAGGCAGGCAAAGCAAATCTGAAGGGCTTGATTCCGATTTGGGCAGCTATTTCCGCAGAAAATTGGACACAAACGGCTTTGCAGGAGGCTCTTTCTGCATATATGCAGGAAAATAACATAGGAAATGGCAAGATTCTGCCACAACTGCGGCTGGCACTTACAGGGGTTTCGGGGGGACCTGAAAGTGTGGCAGTTGCGGCTTTGTTGGGAAAAGAGGAGGCTTTGAGGAGATTGGAAGAGATTGCTTAGTTTCTCGCAGATAAACGCAGATTTAACCGCAGAGTTGAGCAGATAAAAATAGAACAATTAAATGGTTTTTTGTCTTAGGAACACGAAAAGAATAATCTTATAATTTACCACTAAGACACAAAGGAAACTAAGAAAGAAAAAGCGTGGCTTAGATTCCTTCTTTTATTATACTGCTTCGTGTTTCTTCGTGCCTTAGTGGTGAGAAAAGCAGAAGCTATTTATACTAAAATTGGTAAGGCAATCTACTTAAAATAACGATTAATTTTAGGGCTAATAGCCAATATTTCGTAACTTTGTACTAATTCTATCATTTTTCATGCCTACCCAAAATGAGTTAAAAGCCTTAGCAAAACTTCGATTAAAGGAAGCACAATCCTTACATGCTCAAAGCCTGTATGACGGTGCTTGTTATTTAGGCGGCTATGCGATAGAATTAGCATTCAAAGCCAGAATCTGTAAGCTATTAAAAGTTGCAGATTATCCTGAAGAAGGAAAACTAGGGCAAGCCTTCAAAATTCATAAACTCGAAGATTTAGTGTTTTTGGCAGGCTTAAAAGCGGAATGGGTGGATAAAAAACTATCAAACATTCCCTTTAAAATGAACAGCGATTTAGTTTTTGACTGGAGTGAAGCGTGGCGTTACTTGCCTCAAGACACTAAAAGTCAAGCAAATTCACAAGACTTTTTGGCAGCTGTAGAAGATATTTTTACTTGGATTAAACATAAATGGTAATTATTATTATGATGACTCAAAAATTTGCATTTATGCTTGTGAAGGCGATGGAAATATACGCTTTTCGCCACAGCAAGAATCATAAAATAAACGATTATTCTTTGTTATATTTCTCTGTTTCTGATTATGGAAACTACAAATTGGTAATTAGTGCCGATTGGCTCTATGAGATGAGGCACAAAGAGGTATTGTTGGAACTCTATGAAATATTCAAAAACGTAGGGAACTTACCTATGTTTTCCATTGCGATTGAAAAGGGAAATATTGGAAATAAAGATATTGATGGACTCATTCGTTTAGCGCATAATTATGGGGCATTTCATCAAGGCTATTTTATTCCTACACATAATATTCCCTTACAGAGTGGCATGTATGAGGAAGGCTATATCTTAACCTCAAAAATTCTCCCAAATATGCAATTTGGCAAGGAATTTTGGGTATCTATAAGAGATAAAGAACGGCAAAAACTTATCCCAATTTCATTTCAAAAAGATGCCATTCATTTCTTAAATGAAAATGGAATTTCTTTGTTTAACACGATTTCTGATAAATCAAAGCTATATGAAATGTTATTGAATCCTATGTATTATTTTGAGGTAAATATTTTTGATATATATAATGTAGAAACCGAAAATAGTTTTGAAAAAATGATTTTTTGAAGATAAGCTATTACGCAAAGAAGCAGAAGCCATTTTTACCAAAACAAGAAGCTAACAGATGGACATCAACAAGCAAATAATCGACCAACGAATGACCAAAATCGTAGCAGATAATGGCGAATGGTTTGAGAAAATGAAGGAAGAGAAGCACAAAAAGGCAAAGGCTTTTGTGTTATATAGTGTTGCGGCTTATTTGGAGATGGAAATAGAAGAGGCAAAAAATCTGGTAACTGATGGGGCAAATGATGCAGGAATAGACGCAATCGCCATTACTTATCTCAACAATTGGGAGTTTGTGGTAACGATATTCCAATGCAAATATACGTTTGATTTGGAAAAAGACAGTAATTTTCCCGCAAATAGCATTCAGCGATTGATAGGGGCAATAAATACGATTTTTGATGCACACAAAAACGTTTTGGTCAATGACGATTTGAAGCCCAAAGTAGCCGAAATAAGGTCTTTGATTTTGGAGAATAACGCTATTCCTATCGTCCGTTGTGTATGCGTCAATAATGGACTTACTTGGACACAAGAAGGCGAAAATCATATTATAAACGCGCATTTTCCCGAAAATCAGGTTCAATTTCAGCATATTAATCACGATTATATGATTGGTTTGCTTCAAAATAGAAAACCTATAAATACCTCTTTGCTGTTTTCGGGCAAAAGTGTAACAGACGAATTTAATTATAAACGGGTGTTAATCGGAAAAGTAAATGTAGAAATAATTGCGGGCATTTTTGAAAAATATGGAGATAGTTTGTTAGAAAAAAATATTCGCAACTATTTAGGGTTAAATGGAAATAAGGTAAATACTGCGATTCAAGCAACTTTGATAGGGGATAAAAAAGATAATTTCTATTTTTACAACAATGGCATAACCATGATTTGTAATGAGTTTGCGTATAATGGCTTACAAAGTGGCGACTGGAATGTCAATATCGCTGATTTACAAGTCATTAATGGCGGACAAACTTGCAAAACCATTCAACAAACGATTCATCAACATCAAAACCTTGACTATTCGCAAGCCTTTGTCTTAGTAAGATTGTATGCTTTGTCAAAGATGAACTCCGACATAGACGTTCAAGCCTTAATAAATGATATAACAATCGCCACAAATAGCCAAAATCCTGTAGATTTGACCGACCTCCGAGCCAATGATGAAAGACAGAAAAAAATAGAATTGGACATGCAAGAACTTGGCTACACTTACAAACGAAAGAAAAATGAGGTTTATAAAGGGATTATCATTCCTTCCTCTGTAAGTGCAGAAGCCGTTTTTACCATTTGGCGGAGAAAACCGTATTTAGCCAAAACGAAAAAAATGGAACAATTTGGGAAATTTTATGCGGAAATTTTTGACGCACTTAACGCTGCTCAAATGGTGATTGCAGTACTCATTTATAGATATTGTGATACGCAAAGAAAAAAAGACAAATTGTATGATAAATACCCGCATCTTCCTTATAGCAATTACTTTATGGCAATGATTATAGGGGACTTAGTTTTATCTGATAAACATATAACTATCAAAGACTTAACTTATAAAAACTTTCCTGAAATCAAAGCCTATTTTGAAAAAAATAAAGACGATTTATTTCAAAAAGCCCATGTTTTATTAGAAAAAGCAATCATAGAATTATATGATAATACGAAGATTTATAAGGATTCGCAACGTTTGTCTGCCTTATTTAGACGCGCAGAATTATTAGAAACAGAAAATTTGAACTTATACAATTCACAAAAATAAACATACTTTTTCATGAAATATACAATCATATTCAGTTTTTTCTTATTACTTTTGGCGGCTTGTGCTTCTGAACAAAGTGCTACCGAAAGCAAAGCTTTGTACCAAAAATGGGTACAATATGACGAAATGATGAACGGGCAGTCACTTTTGGGCGGCAATCCTTTGTTATCGCCTTTGGTTTTTGAATTTATGGACGGCGAAAAGTGCAATATGACTAACGCAAAAGGCGTACAATCAGGCACTTTTGAAATACAAGCAGAAAAAATCCTGCATGTGAAGTTTGGAGATGCAGAATCAAGCTTTGCCATTGAAAAAATCTCCGATACGGAATTGGATTTGCTCAATAATAATGGCACTACGCTCAAATTCAAACCCAGTAAGTTGGTTTTGCGTATAAAACCCAAAATAGCAAAATGAAAATCATAGGAATTTTATTAACTTAAATCCTATCTTTATTGTTTGTCTATTAGATAAACAAAATGATATGCTAACTTCATTTAGGAACACGAAAAGAATAAAATCATCATTTACCACTAAGGCACGAAGGAAACTAAGAAAGAAAAAGCGTGGCTTAGATGTCTTCTTTTACCATACTGCTTCGTGTTTCTTCGTGCCTTAGTGGTAAGAAAAATGGCAAGTTATTTAATTTTTTGTTCCTTAAACATCTTAAAATATTCCCTTGATGGATAAAAAAGCAGGAAAACACAGCGAGATTATGGCATTTTTGAGAAATTATATAGCCGAAACGCCGCTCGAAACCTTACAAAAAGAAATAACAGAAGTAAGTAGTCTTTCTTTTGCTGGAGCTACTGCTGAAGAATATTTTGCACATTTCCCACTTTATTATGAAAAAAGTGCGCCAATTTATGAGCCTTTGTTAGCGCAGGAAATAAGTCTAAATCAAGCAATCGATACAGTAAATGAATGAATATTTTTTAAAATAAATTGACAAATTCTCAATTTTAAATTCCAACAATGGCAGACTCTCCTCGTCTCGAAAAATTTATTAACTATACAAAGGAGGCATTTTTTGCTCCCTTTCACTTGGCTACGCTCGGTGTGATAACGGCTGCTTCGATTGCAGGTACTTTGCTGGCGTTTAATGCAGGTTCCGTTTTTGACCCTTCCATTTTTTTGCTCTTGGGTGCAGGTACAGAATTGGCTTTGTTGGGCTTGATAAGCCGTAATGAGCGATTTGTGCGTGCCGTAAATGCCAAATATGGCGACAAAATTCAAGAGTATAACAAGACAAAAGCCCTGGTAGATTACTACAATAAATTGTCTTCAAATGCGCAACAGCGTTTTGATAAGCTGCGCCAAAATATAAAAGAAGTGCGGGAGAGGTATGCAAAAGTGGGCATTTCTACGTCAAGTTCGGGCATGGTGGACAACTTTTTGATTAAATTGAATGCCATTGAACTCAATTATGTACGCCTTATTTATTTGAAAGATAAATTTCCTGAGCTTGCGAATGACAAGGTAATTTACGACACTCAACGGGAAATGGACACGTTGAACCAAGAACTCAAACAGGTTTCGGGGAAGTTGAAGGAAGTGAAGGAAAAAAGATTGAAGTTATTGGACATGAAAATGCAAAACTTTGGCAAAATCCGCGAAAATAAGGAAATCGTGGAGGAACGTTTGCAAACGATGGAGGATATGGTGGAATATATCAAAGACCAACCTATGACGATGATGCAATCGGACAAAGATGATGTGATGATTGATAATATTTTGTTTGATGCGGAACAAACGCAGGAGTCGCTGGCAGAAATCGAGAGTTTGATGCAATCCGAGTTTACCTATAGTGGTTTTGATGATTTGAGTAGCGGAAATGTAGGAAATAAGGTAAGGGAATAAATGAGAAATGAAAAATGGCACTTCGACTACGCTCAGTGTCCAAAAGTTATAAGTAGTACTGACTAAATAAACAAGGTTAAGATATTGGTTGTATTGCTGGTGCAAG
>JAYUZN010000630.1:0-4581 GCA_043751755.1 Bacteroidota bacterium
CATTGCCTTATATATTCCTAAAGCATTGATAGACATTGTGTTAATGGTAGAAGATATAAGTCGATTTGTGAGGTTTATTGCCTCTTTTTTTACGGAAAATAAAGTCATTGCCCCTCATGGACATCAGATTTCGCGCGCCCGTTTTATGAGTCAGACGGCACTTGTGTTGGGGGCGATTCCTTTTGTTGCTATTATAAACGGCATAATCCGTACCAAATACAACTATCAAGTCAATAAAATCAAAATTCCAATTCTTGATTTACCTGCGGAATTTGAGGGTTTTACCATTACCCAAATTTCGGATTTACATTCTGGGAGCTTTGACAATTTGGACGAAGTTGCGCGAGGAATGGACTTGGTAAATGCCCAAAAATCGGACATTATTGTGTTTACGGGCGACCTTATCAACTTCAATATCAAGGAAGTAGAAGGTTTTCAGCCTATTTATAGCAAGCTCAAAGCGAAGGAAGGCGTGTTGGCAACTTTGGGAAATCACGACTATTATTATAGCAATAGAGAGGCTGGCAAGGAGGAAAAAGCAGCGCATCTTGAAAAAGTTGCGGGGACTCATGCGACTTATGGCTGGAAATTGCTGCGCAACCAAAATCATATTATTCAGCGTGGCGAAGCAAAATTGGCAATGCTGGGCGTGGATAATTGGGGAAATAGCCAGTATTTTCCGCAAGAAGGAAAACTGGATTTGGCGATACAAGGGGCAGAAGAAGCGCAGGTAAAGGTCTTACTTTCGCATGACCCTTCGCATTGGGACGCAGTTGTGCGCCCCGAGTTTCCAAGTGTAAACCTTACTTTGTCGGGACATACGCATGGTTTTCAGTTTGGGATAGAAATTCCGGGCTTCAAATTCAGCCCTGCGCAATGGATGTATCCGCAATGGGCAGGTTTGTATCAGCAAGCGCAGCAATATTTGTATGTAAATCGAGGTTTTGGCTTTCTGGGCTTTTCGGGAAGGGTGGGGATTCGCCCTGAGATTACGGTGTTAGAATTGGTAAGGGCGTAATTTAAGGCTGTTTTTTCCCTACTTTACAGAAAACAGCGCAAAATATTTCGCCTTTTGAGCCTAAAAACCGCAAAGTTGATAGCTTTTCTGTGTTCCTCTGCGCACTTTGCGGTAAAACGACAGAAATATTCGTATCTTTGTCTCAAATATTTCAAGATTATGGGAACAAAATCAAAATCTTTTGACGACTGGACTACGCAAGAGGTAAGAGACACTTTTGGGCTAATAGAATTGGAGGAAACGGCTTTGTTATCTGAGTGGCTATCTGTTTCCTTTCAACCGAATGCTGTGGTAGCGACTTTTTTAGAGGAAAAACGGAAACTCTTGAATCGTTTTTTTCGCTACTGGAATGAAGATGAATTGAAATTTCGCTTTATTGCGCAAGTCGTAGAATTAGCCTCTTTGATGGGGAAAAATTACAACACCTTCACGCAACGAAAATTAGAAGCAGTTGTAAATGGAATTTCTTTGCAAGGTCGCCCAGAACTCATGGTGGCAACGGGACAGGAAGACCCGAAAAAGCCCTATTTTTTTATTCATGAATACAAACCTTCAAAACGGGCAGACGAACCTTTGGGTCAAGTGCTGTCGGCAATGGTCGCTGCGCAAACGCACAATGCTGATGAATTGCCTGTCATGGGTTGCTTTGTATTAGGCGCGATTTGGCAGTTTTTGGTATTAGAAAATAATGTATATGCCGTAAGTCGCATGTATAATGCTGCGGAACAGGCAGATTTGCACTGCATTTATTCCGCTTTGTGTCAGGCAAAAGTCTATATTGATGCAAGGGTTTCTGCATGAAAAACAGGGCAAAAAACATTTTTCTCATAGGTCTCCTTACTTTTTTTAGCTACCTTATGCTAAAAATAACCCTTCAATACCTACCTATTGATACAGATGTGGCTTTTTTGCGCATCAAACAGCAATATATTCATATTACGCATTGGCGAATTGCCTTTTTTGTACATGTTTTTACGAGCGTATGGACTTTAATTGCAGGTTTTACGCAGTTCTTTCCCTTCATTTTGCGAAAATATAAGGCTTTGCATAGATTTATGGGCAAAATCTACGTGTTTGATGTGCTTTTTGTGGCGGGTCCTGCGGGTTTGGTCATGTCTTTGTATGCAAATGGAGGCATAATGGGGCGATTAGCCTTTATTTTGCTGTCTATCCTTTGGCTGTTTACGACTTATATGGCTTGGGAAAGGGTCAGAAAAAAGGATTTTATTGCGCACAAACAATGGATGGTTCGTAGCTATGCCCTCACCCTTTCGGCGGTTACGTTGCGAGCATGGAAATGGCTCTTTTTCGTAGGCGCAGAAACGTTGTTTTCTGTAGAATTGCCACCGAGAACGGTGTATATTTGGGTGGCTTGGTTGGGGTGGGTATTAAATCTGGCATTTGCGGAGTACTTAATTTCCCGCAGATTCCCGCAAATTAGGGACGCAGATTCTCGCAGATGAAAAAAAATCTGCGAAAATCTGCGGTTAAATCTGTGAGAACCTGCGTGAACCCCAAACCTACCACAAAAAAGGCAGCCATGCCTTCCTCTGCTTAGGATAATCTGGGAATTTCTCTTTGTACCATCTGTGATGCGCCAAAGTGCGAGGAACCACATTTGCCATCGTCCATATCCAAAAAGTGAGGGCAGGAAGGCTCCAAGTCATTAAGGCAAAACCTGCCCATTCTATGATTTCGCCCAAATGATTGGGGCAGCTTATATATTTAAACAAAAAACCTTGTGGGATTTTATAGCCCGTTTCCCCTTCTTTTCGCAAGCCAATAAGTTGATAATCAGCGATTACATTGATTGCCATTCCCCCTAAAAAAACAGCTATTCCTATTCCAAAACGGGCATCAGAGAGCCAAGTAGCAGAATATTCTGCAAAACTGCCCCAATAATAGCCCAATCCAAAGCCGTTCATCAAGTTGAATCCCATAGCGGAAATGGCTATCGCAAGGGGCATTTTTTTCCCTTGAGTACGCAAAAAAGCAGGAAATACAAAGCTTCTATGAATATAATGTAGGAAAAATAAACCCATAAAGAAATAGACCAAGTGGGAAGGCGTTGGATTTGTGCCAAAGCTAAAAAAAAGCAATACAAATAACATTACAGGGGTTTCCATAATAACCCAGCCTAAGCGGTTGCTGATTTCCCTGCCCCAACCTGTCCGAACATGTCGCCCATAAGGAGCGGATTGCTTGAAAAGTAGGTAAAAAAATGTGATAATGCCAATGCTTACCCAAACGTAGAGGATATAGGCATAGAGTTGATAGGACATAGTTGAGTGTTGATTGTTGCACGCAGATTTCCGCAAATTTTTCTTAAATCTGCGAAAATCTGCGTCCCATATCTGCGCAAATCTGCGTGAAATGAAGCTTATTCCTTTTGAAATTCCAATTCCCCTCCCCAATGCGCCATTTGCCTCAAAATCCAATTTCGGCGTTTGATAACATAGCCATCAGGCTTTCCTGCGCACCATTTGCGTGGATTGGGGTAGCAAGCGGCAATTGTAGCGGCTTCTGCGGCAGAAATATCACTTGCATTTTTATGAAAAAAATTTTGAGAAGCCGCCTGCGCCCCATAAATCCCGTCTCCCATTTCAATTACATTCAGATATACTTCCAAAATCCTTTCTTTTGTCCAAAGTATTTCGATAGCAAAGGTATAAAAAACCTCAAAGCCTTTTCTCACAAAAGAACGTTGCGGAAATAAAAAGACATTTTTGGCGGTTTGTTGGCTAATAGTACTTGCGCCCCGCACAGGTTTTCCTTTCTTTTTTCGCTTTTTATTGCTTTCAATGGCTTTCTTAATTGCCTCAATATCAAAGCCTTGATGCTCTATGAAGTTCTGGTCTTCGGAACAAACAGAGGCTAATGCCAAGTCTTCATTGATGGCAGACATACTACGCCACCGATAGTCGAGCTTGGGCATCTTGCCTTCAGCTATATTTTCCACACAGCGAATGAGCATCAGAGGCGTAAGAGGCACAGGCACAAACCCATAATAGGAAACGCCGAGAATGCTGAACAAAAATAGCCATAAGGCTGATTTTAAAAAGATGCGAATAATGCTTTTCATGGGGCAAAGATAGGGGAAAATGGGTAAAATTATGTTTTGTATTATGTGTTTTTTTTCATATTATTTACGTAGTTTTGCAGGCGGCGCACCTTTGGAAGGCACGCCACCCTGCAAAACTATATTATTAGCTATACATGAAAAAAGATATTATTAGTGTATTTTTTTATTTGTTATATAATTTTTCATACACACAAAATTTTTCAATAAGTGGATTTGTGCGAGATGCTGAAACTCAAGAAGCCCTTGTAGGAGTGTCGGTGTATGATTCTCTTACAGAAGTAGGCATTATAAGCAATGAGTATGGCTTTTATCATTTCAACTTAAAGGAAGAAAAGTGTGTTATAAAAGCGAATACTTCTGCTTATCAATCATATAGAAAAGCGTTTTCATTGCAAAAGAATGAACTATTAGACATTGATTTGCAAATACTTACGACTACGTCGGTAGAAATAAAGCCCGAAAAGGAAACACAGGTTTCAGC
>JAYUZN010000631.1:0-2237 GCA_043751755.1 Bacteroidota bacterium
AAGGCTGCATTTCTGCACAATATACGGAGAAAGCTCCCGCGCCTCTGCTTCAAATTGTGGCAGAAACATGCCCTCTATGTCGTTTTTTTCTAACAAAAAGGCTACATTTTCTGCATAATAAATGCACATACTTTCTACTTGCGGAAAATGAATCTCCAACATTTTTTGGTACAAAGGAGAAAAAACGCCGATTCGCAGCTTTCTCGTAAAGTTTTCAAAATGAATCTGCTCGTCTAATGCAACTAAAACAGGCTTCATTGCAGCACGTTTTGGCACAGCCACAAGTTCCCAATCCGCAGGCAGAGGAAAGTCTATATCTGTCGCAGGTAGTAGCAAAAAATCAGCCTTTTCTGCTTGAAAAAGGGCTTTATCTGACGTTGCTACCACATTTTGGAGTTGTAAGAGAATGGAAGAAATGAGCATCTTGGAAAATATTTGCGGCAAATTACGTATTTCACGCAGATTTCCGCAGAGGGAGACGCAGATTTTCGCAAATATTTCTTAAATCCTCTTTTTTTAGCCCTTCAAAAAACATTTTCCCCTATTTTGGGTTTATCTTTTATTGTAAAAACAACAATTACTATTTTTTTGGGAAAAAAGTGTCATTTTTGTAGTAAAATAAGCAATTTTAAGGTGAATTTATCATTTTTTCGAGGAAAATTCAACTAATCTATCTACTTTTGTAACTTGTTTTTCGTTACATACATTCAATTCATTATATTTTTCACAAACAATTTTTTTATCATGAGAAAGACATTACTTTCTTTGCTTATGTTTGCGGTTTTGGCATTGACACTTCAGGCTCAAAACTACAATCTGACGCTTCAAGTTGATATGCGCGCGCTTATGGTTAGCGCAAATGGCGTTCATGTAGCGGGAAGTTTGCAGATGCCTTCGGGAGCTGTAGCAAACTGGGACCCCGCTATTACTGCTTTGACAGATGCAAATGCTGATGGCATTTATGACGTTACTCTCAGCCTTCCTGCCGGCTCTTATGAATACAAATTTGTAAATGGAAACGCTTGGGGTTCTGATGAAAACCCTATTCCTGCGGCTTGTAATGTAAACGGAAATCGGGGCGTTACGGTAGCAGCAGATATGGTTGTGCCTGTACATGCTTACGCTTCTTGCGACCCAAATCCCGCAGGAAACCCTGTTATTTTTCAAGTAAATATCGGCGCAGGAACCGTAACGGGCGATGTTACAGTAGCTGGTAATTTCCAAATGGCGGCAGGTTATCCTGCGGATTGGGACAATACTACGACCATTATGGACTTAGTACCAGGTACGAATATGTATCAAAAAACGGTTTGGCTTAATGTTACGGACACTTTTCAGTACAAATTTATAAACAGCGGTGGCTGGGAAAGTGTGCCGGGTGCTTGCGCTGTAGGTGGCAATCGCGAAATGATTGTTGCAAATGCAAATGGTTTTATAACGCCTGACGTATGTATTTCTGATTGCGCGCCTTGTCCTTCGGGGATTCCAGATTCTATCTATGTCAAGTTTCAGGTGAACATGGCAAATCAAGATTATCCTTATGCCCCTTACAGCTCTGTGATTGCAGATACTGTATCTGTGGCGGGTGCTTTTCAAGGTTGGTCTCCCGGAAATACGGTTTTGACTGATGCAAATGGCGACAAAGTCTATGATGTGGTGGTAAAAGTGCAAATGAACTCTACCTCTGGCTACAAGTTCATCAATGGCAAAGCATGGGGCAAAGACGAAGCCGTTCCGCCGATGTGTGGCGTTGGCGGAAATCGTGAGTTTGTGGCATCTGGAGTAGCCGCAAACGACACATTGGTATTGCCTGTTGTATGTTTTGCAGAATGTGGCGCAAATTGTACGCCCGTAGGTCCTCCTATCAATGTAACTTTCCGCGTAGATTTGTCCAATGAAATCAACTATGGCGGTGGTCCATACATCGCAGGAACTTTCCAAACCCCTTCTTTTTGGAACAAAACCGCTTGCCCACTTACAGAGCTTACCCCTGCAACTGCGCCCCGTATTTTCTCTTACACACAGTTGGTAAAACCTGTTGTAGTAGAATATAAATACTGGCTCGGACCTTCTGTAACCATGAGTGGCGACTCTACCGCAGAAAATGCGGACTTTGCAGCTTTAGGCTGTGGCGCACCAAGTGGGGTAGGTGGTTCAAATCGTTTGCTCAATTTGTTTGGCGTAACACAAGATACCATTTTGCCGATTATTATATTCAACTCTTGCGAGATTTCTTC
>JAYUZN010000632.1:0-5375 GCA_043751755.1 Bacteroidota bacterium
AGGGAGGTTAGGGGATACATATCAGCACAAATATTTTCAAATAACATTGAGAATAGGGATTACTTGTGCCATAACTTTTTGCCCTGCGTAAGTCCTAATGAAAAAAGACTTTACAAAATATAAACAAGTACTTTCAAATTTAACGCCTTCATCTGAATTTCCAGAATTTATACAAGTCGGAAAATTAGATGGCAATATTCCCTTTATTATTCCTACAAGGAATACAAATGGGATATGTTTTTATGCTTCACAGTCCTGCTATGTAGGAATAAATACACAAATTGAGCAGGTAATATTTCAGTTAATGCTGAAAACGCAGGAAAAGTTATTGAAAGTGAGCATTTTAGATATTGGTTTCGGCAGCAGTTTTCCAAACTTGAAACGTTTGGATAAACAAAATGTGCCGATTAACATGATGGCTGAAAATGGAAAAGCAAGCATTTTTTTGAAAGAAATGTTGGAAGATGCAAGGCGTTTGAATGATACATTATTAGAAACGGGTTTTGAAAATGTGAACGAATATAATAAAACTGCGGCAATAAAAGAACCTTATCATTTTATTGTGCTTACGCATTTTCCTACGGAATTTTCAAATGATGATGCAAAATATTTGTACTACCTTTTGCAAAATGCCAGCCGTTTAGGGTATTTTTTTGTTGTGAACTTTAATACAGATGCTTTGCCAGAAAGCAAAAGTTATAGCCCTGAAAAATACGAAACTCATCAAAAAATCGTGTCATTTTTGCCTACAATTGAAATAGACAAGCAGGGAAAAAAGGCATTTCAGCGTTTAACCCCCGTTTTTGCCAATTTTTTAACAAACCGTAGTTTTGACTTTGAGGTGTTTGAAAAAAGCGAAATTAACAAAGCAATCGAAATACTCAATGCACGTTTTTCCAAAAAAGATACTTCTGTTTATCAAGATTTTCTTTCTATTCCGATTGGCTATGACAGGCACAAGCGAGTATATTTTGAGATGGGCGAAAAAAGTGCCAATAATCATGTTTTGGTAGGCGGCGGTTCTCGTATGGGAAAATCTACTTTTTTGAATAACTTTATCGTTCAAATTGCCGAAAATTATTCGCCTGATGACATTCGTTTATTTTTGGTAGATTTCAAAAGCGGCGTTGAGTTTAAAAAATATACTGAACATCCGAATGTGGAATATCTGCTTTTGGAAAACGAGAATTTTGCCAATACCTTAAAAGTCTTACAAGTTTTTGCTGATGAAATCAAAATCAGAGCCGATTTGTTTGATACAGTAGCTGCGCATATCAACAATATTGACCTTTATAATGCAGAAGCAAGCAACAAACTTTGTCGCAAATTGTTAATCATAGACGAGGCGCAAGTTTTGTTTCAAAGTGGTTTCAAAGAAAAAAACGCTGCTAATGCCCTGTTGAATAAAATCATGCGACAAGGCGGAGCTTTTGGTTTGTTGGTTGTTTTGTGTACCCAAACTTTTCAAGGCGTAGGAATTGACAATGATGCCAAAAGCCAAGCAAATATGCGCATGGCTTTTAGAATGGCTACGAGTATGGATTGCTCATTTATAGGCATTTCTGATAAGGCAACACAATTGAATAAAGGGCAAATTATCCTCAAAAATATGCAAGGCGAAGCCACTGTAATGCTTGACAATATAGAGGCAAACACCATACAACAACGCCTTGAAATGGCTAAACAAAAATTTTTCATTCAAAACCCGATAAAAATGACTATCTTGCGGGCGTAAATTTTAACACGATATGAACTTAGACGAATACATAAAAGATATGGAACAAGGTAGTTTTGGGGATAAAACTGCTTTGAAACTGAAATTTATAGAAATGTTTGAAAAACTTAGGCGGTTGTTTGACGATAGCCCTGTTGCCTATTCTCCTTGTTTTAATAAACCCAGTCTACCGATATCAAATCATAGTGGAGACTTACCTAATGCACAGAGACAATACCTTTCCTTGGAATACACACAAAATATTAGCACTATTCTATTTTGTCATACTATGATTGAAGGTCCGTATGACCCTAATTTTCCCAGAGATGGTTCTAAATCTTATTGTGGCATAAAGACTGGAACAATCCTACCATTAAGAAGTATGGTCAAAATGGAAGTAATTGGTAAAGTGAGATTGCATTTTTATTGTTTTGGTGAACTTCCTCTTGTTGTCTGTTCAATTTTAGAAAAACCTGTTATCGGGCAGTCTTATTGGAAACCTACACCTATAGCTGACTCAATAGATTCTACAGACGATGAGCAGGGTTATTATCCTGAGCTGAACATCTCATTTCCAAGCCAAGAAGCTATGGAATTATTTCAAGAATTAGTTAAATTACTCAAAGAAATAGATAGATAGAATGAACTTATTCGACTATATAAAAGATATGCAAAATGCAATAAGGGTATCTGTTTTTGGAGGCAGATTTTAGATATAAAAAGCCAAAAAAGAGGTATTATTTATTATGCACTAATCCAATTTGTACAAAAATTAAACAATGGCAACACGCAATACAAAATCTTATTCTAAATTTACGTATGATGATTTAAGTGCATTAGGCTTAAAGGTTGTTATAGTAGATTTATTTGCAGGGGAAACTATCGCCCCTGTGCAGCCAAGTGCTGTACTTTCTGAAATTTTGGAAGGAGCAAGCGAAGTTTCTTTGGATACAGAAAAGGCAAGGTCGGAGTTTTTGATTGCGCCTATTTTACGGGAGCTTCAAAAAAACAATAAAACCATTTTTGCTGTCTATTCAGGGTTTAATTTTGAGGTGGAAGCATCAAAAGGCTTACAAGGGTTTTGCGATTATTTATTGGCAAAACTGCCTTTGCAACCCGTCCCCTCTTCGCCGATTATTGCCGTAGTAGAAGCCAAACTAAGCGGCTCGCTTGCTGCTGCAATTCCGCAATGTGTGGCAGAAATGTATGCAAGCCGCCTGTGGAATGAGAAAAGAAACGAGCCTATTCAAACCATTTATGGGGTCATTACAAATGGGGAAAGTTGGCTTTTCTTGCGTTATAAAGAGGGCGTAATCGTGGAAGTAGATAAGATAACTTACGCTTTAGCAAAAGTGGAAGAAGTCTTGGGCGTTTTACAACATATCATCAATCAATTCAAATAGTATGGGCATTTGGGAATTTATAAACCCTGGCGATGCCTACGACAAAGGTTATGCTTATGGCTTGTCTGATGGTAAAGGTGGGAAACGTAAAAACGCCCCTTGGCAAGAGGAAATCAAATATGCTACGGCACTTTTCAATCGGGAGCATTTTTGGAACAGTTTTCATGAAGGCTACAATACAGGCTATACAGATGGCTTGCGAGTTAAAAATCAAGTATTTACAGAAAATAATTTATCAACATCCACAAATAATTTATCAACATCCACTATAAATTCTTCCAAAAACATGGAACCGAGTTATGAATATCAATACGCTTTATTAAGCGACTTGCAAAAAATGTTGGGCAATTTTACGCTTCAACTTGACCAACTTACTGCAGATTATATGTCAAAAGTAGGCGAATTAAAAGAGGCGGGAATGATGAACGAAACTTTTCGTAGGTTTCAAAACCAATGTTTACTGCCCACAATGAGCAAGGTTAAAAACTTAACCGAACAATTAGCGGAACATGATTTAAAGGTTATCGAAACAGAAATGGATAAAATAGAAACGCTTTTGTAAAATAAAAAAATCGCAGAACAAAGAGATTGCCGCAAATTTTCGCTACCCGAACCCACAAGGCGAACAGCGCAGCGAAAAAATCGGCAATCTTAGGCGTTGTCGGAAAATTAAAAGACAAGATAAATAATTGATTTTAAGGTATTTATAAAAATAAAAAAGGGAAATCATAAAAAAAAGGGAGAAAAAGTTGTTTTCTGAAAATTATTCCCTATTTTTGTGTTTTGAAAGCATACATAATCATTGATAGGACATGGAATTAAAGATTAACATCGGATATAATGAGTTGTTTGAGTTAATTAAGCAGCTACCCACGAATCAGCTTTTTCAGTTAAAAGTAGATTTAGTAAAAGTTTATAATCAAAAAGGGCTAAAAACAGAAAAAAACAACTTGAAAAGGCTATTGTTGAGCGGACCTATAATGAGTGAAGAACAATATTCGGCTTACGAATCTAATCGAAAATGGGTAAATCAATGGAGAACGGAACAATGATATTAGTAGATACCTCCGTATTGATAGACTATTTTCGGAAAAGCAAAAAAGATACTACCTTTTTTGTGAGTCTTTCAGAACGATATGATTTTTTTGCGATTTCTGTAGTTACGAAATTTGAAATTTATATTGGAAGTAACGATTTGCAGAAAGTGTTTTGGGATAATGTGTTTGAAAATTTCACAATATTACCCTTGACAGAAGAATGTACGGATAAGGCAGTCGAAATTCAGCAGGAATTGAGAAGAACGGGTAATCCCATCGATTTTGCAGATTTACTAATAGGTGCAACGGCTAAGTTTAATGATTTACCGATTGCAACTTTAAATGCAAAACATTTTAATCGTATAATTGATGTAAAAGTAATAACAAAGTAAAAGTAAAATTCCGACAACATGTAGCTTGCTGCATATCGCCACTTATGCCAACGCTGCTAATCAAGTGCGCAAGTGGCGACATCAGCAAGCTCGGCGTTAGTAGCCACTCATAAAGTATTGGTTATCAAGCAAGTAGTTTAGTCAAAATTTGGGGAAAAAGGCTTTTATCTCCATTTCATTCCGATAAAACCCTTTTTCCCCAAATTTTGTAGAAAAAGTATGGCTTGAAAATTGATGTTTTATGAAAAACTACTAACGACTTATTTTAGGGCAAAAGTTCTTTGGAAAGTAGGGATTTTAGGCAAGGCTAAAAATTTGCACGAAGCAAAAATTTGGCACAAGGCTAATAATTTGCGCAAAGCAAAAATTTGGCAAAGGCTAAAATTCGCACAAGCAAAGGTTTGGCGCAAGGCTAATAATTTGCACAAGCAAAGGTTTGGCGCAAGGCTAATAATTTGCACAAGCAAAAATTTTGGAGAAAGTAGCGCATTGCGCAGAAAAATTTTCACAAAAGTTTTTTATTTCGTTAAAAATGTATAGTTTTGCGTAGAAATATTGTTTGAAAGTTGTGTGTAAGACGGATAAAACGGAAAGATTGGCGGATAAATACGGAAGCAGCACTTTTTATGAAAAATAAATAAATCTGCTAACATATTTACTTGAAATCTGCGTTGAAAACGGATAAAACGGAAAGATTGGCGGATAAAACGGAAGTAGCTCTTTTTATGAAAAATAAATAAGGCTACTAACATTTATATTGCCGACCATAGCCGTTTGCCTACACACGAAACCAACCCTCGAAACGGCTACGGCAGGCAATATTTTCGTT
>JAYUZN010000633.1:0-3328 GCA_043751755.1 Bacteroidota bacterium
CAGCAAAAATACGCAGGTTCTACTCGTTTTTATGACATTCAATTGGCAAATAAAAGCCTGCAATTGGGCTATACTTGGTATGGAAAAGCCTTTCAAGGCACAGGTTTGAACAAACATTGCAAGTTTCTCTTGTTGTCTTTTGCCTTTGAAGAAATGGGTATGGAAAGGGTGGAATTTCGGGCAGATAATAACAATGCAAAAAGTATAGCCGCTATGAAAAGCATAGGTTGCACTGTGGAAGGCATTTTGCGGCAGAATGTGCCTACCCCAAATGGCGGCAGGCGGGATAGCATTGTTTTGAGTATTTTGAAAACAGAATGGGAAAATGGGGTGAAGGAAAGATTAAAGGAGAAGTTGAGGTAGCTCACCACAGATAACACAGATTTTATTTCGGTTTAGGGTTAGTTTGCACCCCTTCGAGTGGGCGATAGCCCCTCGAAGGGGTTGCAAACCCAAATTATATAAAATTTATTTTCATATTCCGTTTTTTCTCTATATTTGCACAAAATTTTTCATTTCTCAATTCCTTCATCATGGCTCAACACAGTTTTTTGGACAAAATCGGCGGCACTCCGCTACAAGAATATATAATAGCCACACGCAGTTATGCGAATGAGCTTACGCTTGAAATTAAGCCTGAACATATCTACGTAGTACTCAAAATGTTGAAAGAGAAATTTGCTTTCAATGCCTTGATAGACATTACAGCAAGCGATTTTTATACAGATGAAAAGCGTTTTGAAGTTGCCTATAATGTCGTGAGTATAGAATATCAGCAGCGTTTGCGCGTTTCGGCTTGCGTGGAAGAAGACAAACCCGAAGTAGATTCGGTCGTAAGTATTTGGGGTTCAGCCGATTGGTATGAGCGCGAATGTTTTGATATGATGGGAATTAAATTCCACAATCACCCCGATTTGCGCCGTATATATATGCCCGAAGATTTTGAATATTATCCCCTCCGCAAAGAATTTCCGCTTTTGGGGATTCCGGGTTCTATTCAAATGCCCGAAAAGGCAGAAAGGACGTTTTGAGGCACGCAAATTCTCGCAGATAAGCATCAACCTGTCTGCCATCATTTTTTTCCTGTTTTCCTGTCTCGTAGGGACAAAATGTCGGTAGAAATACGCATATTTCCCCCATTTTTTATTCGGCTTCTCGTGCAAGCACGAAAACCCTGCTGGGGATTGGGACGTTTTTCTTTGGGCTACCCACATTTTGTCCCTAACGGGACAGAGAAATAAACTAAATAGATAAATTTACAAAAGCTAAGGCTAAAGCCTAAGCTACACTGCGCTATCGGCTCTTATTTTTAATTTCCATTTTGGGTAGTTTTTTCGGCAAAAAAAATAGGATTCGCATAAACTATTTATCGTAATTTCTTTTTTTGGCATTGATATTGTCGAGTATATGGGTAGTCTTGACTATCAGAAAATAATAGGTAAGAGGGTTATTCGTGCAGCTACCTATTTTGTTATACCGTACAATCTCTAAAAACATGTTTATGAATCGTTTAGTATTATTTGGCTTGTGGATTTTATCCACGTATTGCCTCATTGCCCAACCTATTCCTGTCGGAAATGCACGTATTTTGATGGTAGAAAATGAAACTATTTCTCTCAAAATGGGAGAAACTTGCGTAGTTACCTTAGATGAGAAAAATAAAGGGCAACAGGCTTGGACAGCTTTTTTTTCTCAAAATAATGTACTTTACAAAAAATCGGAAACCTTTCACGAAGAAAAAAGAACCTTTGTATTTGCAGTAGCGAATCCGGGCGAGGTAACAGTAACGATGACTTTGACGAATCGGCAAACAGGGGCTGTGGCTAAAACTGCGCCCAAAACGTATAAAGTTACTGCCTTTTCTCCTAAAACAAAGCCTATAATGGCAGCAGTAACGCCACAAGCTACAGCAGCTAAACCTGTGAGTATGAGCAAGCCTGTTGCTTCTTCGGCGGCGGTAACGCAAGCTGCTATAGCTCCTGTTTATGCAAATATGCCTGTAAATGCCCCCCTTCAGCCCAAATCTGAAAACCCTACGAATACAGGTTTTTATGCTACTACGACCCCTACCCCTACGAGTTCACAAAATCATACGCGGGGAGCCGCTAAACCGCAGCAAAATGCAGGAGGGGCTGCCCCAACTACCACTGCTTCGCAAAATGCTACGGCAGTAGCCGTTTCTAATTTTCATACAGAAATGCGGAACCTGACCGTTTTTGAGAAAAATATAGTGAATGAAAATGAGGTGTTTGGCGTGGATATAGAGGAGAATATTCCTACGGGAAAATGGATATATGTTTTGGATAAATCTTCTATTCAATTGGTAGATGAGCAGGTATTTGAGAAGGTAAGTGGTTTGTCCAACAAAAATAAACTACATGCTTATAAGTTCAAAGCTACACAAGCAGGGGTTTATGACATTCTGTTTCATGTGTTTTCTACCGAAAATCATAGCATAGACAAGTATATAACTTATACGATAGAGGTAAAATAGGCTGATGGTTTCACGCAGATTTTCGCAGATAGGGACGCAGATTCACGCAAATTTAAGCATATTTATTTGCGAAAATCTGCGGTTAAATCTGCGAAAATCTGCGTGATAAAATGTAGCAAAAGGGTAGTTTGTTTGCGCTTTCGTCATTTTTATAGCGAAAATATAGTATATTTGGGTAATATTTTGAGGAATATTACCCAATGTTGTTTTATAAAATACTATGCGCATATTTTTCCTACTTTTCTTCACATTTCTTTCTTTTTGGGGCTTTGCACAAACTGACATACCTTTTTTGGTAGCCGACTCGCTCAATTATGTATATGTAAATCAGCGAGTTAGCGTAGAACTTCCCGAAACGCCCAGCACAGGCTATACTTGGCATTGTACCTATTTGGACAGTGCTTATAACGCCATTTTGGGCAAAGTATCCGAAAGGCTTGTCCAATATTCGGAGGTCATCAACCCTGAGGAACTGCATGTTTTTGAATTTGAGGCATTGCATGAAGGGAAAATAATTATGTTTTTTGAATTGTATAAAGACTGGGAAGGCAGAGATGAGGCAGTAAAACAAAAATCTTTTCCTGTGCAGGTCAAAACGCCCGAAGTGGTGATGAGAGGGGCAGCAGAGGCAGGTGGCGCAAGTTTGCATGATTGGGGGGATATGATGAGTTTTCAGCGTTTTCATGTAGGGATTCCCGCAGTGAGCAATAAAAGCCCAAACAAAGTTACAAAAGACCAACTATTTATTATAGATTTGGAAAATCGGATTCAAGGCGCTATTTGGTCTGCCAAAATCTCGAACCCAAAAGTCATAGAACTTGTGTATGACAAGGA